>CALYTA010000167.1 GCA_945486175.1 uncultured Clostridia bacterium
TACCTGTATTTCCTCCGCTGTCTGGCTGCACAGCCCCATCAGCCCGGACAGATCGCGGTATACGACTGCCGTGATCCCAAGTGCGCCCGCCAGACTCAAAATCAACGGTGACAGTTTTGAGGTTTTGGCAAAGCTGCCCGCGCAGCCGCACAGAATCAGAATCACCGCGACACGAACCAGCGTTGCTGCCGCACGTTTGACCGCGCTCTGCTGCTCCTGCTTCGTGCGCTGCAATAAAGTATAGATGCTTTGTGCGAGGTCGCCGTCCCCGTCCAGCCCGGACAGCAGCGACTGCGCTTCCCCGTCCAGCGCATTCTGCATGGACGCCTGTCCCGCGCTCTTCTGGTCAGAAAGTGTATCTGCCGCACGGGCAGGCACCCATAACAGCAGGATGCACAGCACAACAGCCGCCGCATGCTTCATCCTTTTTCCCTCCGGTATGTTTCACAGCAGCATGGACCCGAGCAGTGCAAACACCTGCCGCATCAGCGGGATACACACGGCAATCGCCGCAATCGTCCCGGCCAGCTCCAGCTTGCTTCCCAGCGCGCCCTCTCCTGCATCGCGGCAGACCTGTGCTGTGATATGCACAATGACAGCAATGCCGACCGCCTTGATAACCGGCAGATAAATTTCCCCGGAAATGCCTGCCGCCGTGAAAAAAGCTGACAGCGCCTGAAAAATCTCTCCCACCGGGTCGAGCACTGCCAGAAGCAGAATCATGCCGCACGCCAGTGCCGTCAGCATACCGAAAACCGGTGAAAGCGGGCGCAGGAATGCGGCAAACAGTGCGCCGCACAGCGCAGCCGCCGCGAGCTTGACAATCAATTCCATGCTCAAAACCCAAATACAGTCTGAATCAGCGTGAACAGCTCGCTGATCTTCTGCACGATCAGCATCATTACAACAATCAGCCCGGCGAGCGTCGTCATCATGGCCTGCTCCTCCCGTCCGGAACGGACGAGCAGCTGATTGAGCACAGCCACAAGAATGCCGACTGCCGCAATTTTAAAAATCAGGTCAACTTCCATAGCACATCAAATCAGAATGAGCACAAGCAGAATGCCCGCAGCCACACAGCAGGTGCGGTATACTGTGCCCTTGCTCTTCAGCTCGTCGGAGGCAATTTCCAGCTGGCGCGACAGACGGACTTTGGCATAATCAATGCTCTTTTGCTGTGCCTGTGCGTCATACTTTCCGATAAAATCGGACAGGTCGCACAGAATTGTGATGTCGTCCTCACTCAGCCCTGCATCGCGCCCGCAGTCCTTAAATGCCTTCATCCATTTGAACGTGAGTGAAAGATTGTCATCCTTCGCAATGCTGTCGCGCATCGCGGAAAAGATCTGCGACACAGCCGGCCTGCTGTCCCCCGCCAGCTGCTTTACAATATCCGGGATGCTCGTCAGATGAAATGACAGCTCGTTGGATATCGTATCCAGCACAGAAAGCATATCGCCCAGCACCGTGACATGGCTGCGGAACTGCCGCCGCTGTGAGATGCCAATGCCGGTAAACGAGCCGATAATCAATACAATTCCCATGATTTTCAGCATTCCTGTTCTCCTCCTTATACTATGGGGATGATCTTCCTGTCGCTCCCGATGCAGAAAATTTTTGTAAAAATCTGCGTGTCCAGCAGACGGCGGTACAAGGGGCGCAGGCGAAAGTCGTCCATATCCCATGCGTGCGCGGAAGCGAGCACAGCCGTGCCGCAGTGCGAGGCACATTCTGCTGCCCGCACATCGCGTTCCGATGTGATTTCATCCAGCACCAGCAGCTGCGGCGACATGGTTTTTACAAGGATCATCGCAGCCTCTGCCTTCGGACAGCCATCGATTACATCGGTATGTGTCCCGATATCAAACTGCGGCACCCCTTCATACAGCGCCGCCAGCTCGGCACGCTCATCCGCCAGTGCTGTCCGTATGCCGCTGTCGGACATCTGACGCGCGAGATCGCGGAGCAGCGTCGTCTTCCCCCGCCCCGGCGGGGCGAGGAACAGCGCGCTGTGTATCTGTCCCCCTTCCCATATCTGGCCCAGGAGCGCGGCACCCGCCGCACCCGGAATCTGCCGTGCCACGCGGATATTGAGCGAGGATATGTGCCGGTAGGACAGCAGCTTTCCATCCTGCACGGCAGTCTGTCCACACACGCCGATGCGGTGCCCGCCCTGCACAGTGACAAATCCCTGCCGCAGGCTGTCCGCAAACGTATGGACAGAATACGCTGTCGCGCGGCGCAGTGTTTCCTCCAGCTCGCTCTGTGCCAGCTTCCGGTCGCCCAGCAGGCGCTCCCGCCCGCCAATGGTCACGGCGGGCAGCTGTCCGGCACGCAGGCGAAGCTCCTCACACCGTGCCTGCTCCTGAGCAGGCAGGTGCTCCAAAACCGTGCGCAGCTGCGGCGGCAGACAGCCCGCCGCCTGTTCCAGCCGCTTTTCCAGCATACACATCACTCCCTGTCCGACCCGTTTGTTTCAGCGTATGGTTTATCCATGCGCGCTAGAACCAAAATACCGCTCCGGTATCAGCAAAATCCCTCCGGCTGCACCCCTTCTCTGCAGTGTCTCCGGTGAATTTCTGCAATTTTCGCAAAAAAATTGCACAAAATCTATTGTGAAATAAGGACAAATACGCTATCATAGGAAGGTATAGTTGTTTTATAGCGATTCGCTTAGATTTGTTTTACCTGATAATGAGGAGGATATGCTATGTATCAAATTCTGAAAAAACGCCGGCTCAGTGAGAATGTCGTCCTGATGGAAATCGACGCTCCGTATGTTGCCAAAAAGGCAGAGCCGGGTCAGTTTATCATTCTTCGTGTCGATGAGGAAGGCGAACGTATTCCGCTGACCATCGCAGAATATGACCGCGAAAAGGGTTCTATCACGATTATTTTCCAGGAAATCGGCGCAACTACCATGCAGCTGGGCCTGCTGGAGGAGGGCGACTGCCTGCATGACTTCGTCGGCCCGCTTGGCCGTGCTTCCGAACTGGAAGGCCTGAAGCATGTTGCAGTTGTCGGCGGCGGTCTGGGCTGCGCCATTGCGTACCCGCAGGCAAAGAAGCTGCACGAAATGGGTGCTGAGGTAGACCTGATTGCAGGCTTCCGCAACAAGGACATCATCATCCTTGAGGATGAGATGCGTGCGGCATCCACCAACCTGTACATCTGCACCGATGACGGCTCCAACGGCAACAAGGCGCTGGTCACCGACATCCTGAAGCAGCAGATCGAAAGCGGCAAGAAATACGACGCAGTCATCGCAATCGGCCCGATGATTATGATGAAGTTCGTATGTCTGACCACCAAGCCGTATGGCATCAAGACCATTGTTTCCATGAACTCGATCATGGTTGACGGCACCGGCATGTGCGGCGGCTGCCGCCTGACGGTTGATGGCGAAACCAAGTTCGCCTGTGTCGACGGCCCGGACTTCGACGGTCATCTGGTTGACTTCGACGAAGCAATGCGCCGTTCCCGCATCTATAAGCCGCAGGAGCAGGCCGCAATTGAAGCGCACAAGGCTCACTGCAATCTGCTCAAGATGGAGGTAAAGTAAGATGGCAAATATGTCCCCCGTGAAGAATCCGATCCCGGAACAGGATCCTAACGTAAGAAATAAAAACTTTCTGGAAGTTTCCCTCGGTTATGACGAGGCAACCGCAGTTGACGAGGCACAGCGCTGCCTGAACTGTAAGAACCGTCCGTGTGTTTCCGGCTGCCCGGTCAACGTACAGATTCCGGATTTCATCTCCCTGATCGCAGAGGGCAAGTTCCTTGAAGCCAATGCAAAGATCAAGGAAACCAGCTCCCTGCCTGCTGTCTGCGGCCGTGTCTGCCCGCAGGAGAGCCAGTGTGAGAGCAAGTGTGTCCGCGGCATCAAGGGC
>CALYTA010000168.1 GCA_945486175.1 uncultured Clostridia bacterium
CCGATTCATAAGCTCCCTTCGATGTCCTCAAAACAGGCTGTCTCCCTTGTGCGGCAGCCTGTTTTCCTGTGCCGGAAAACAGGAAAGGCAGGAAAGCTTTTGCCTTCCTGCCCCAAAGTCATTTCAATTGGACTTATTCCTCTTCAGCCTTTTCTACCAGACGCTTGGTATCTTCTGCAATAACCAGCTCTTCGTTGGTCGGGATAACCAGAACACGGACACGTGCGTAGTCGACAGAAATATCCATCTGACGGCCGCGGTACTTGTTCTTCTCCGGATCAACCTTGATGCCGAGGTATTCCATGTGTTCACAGACATCCCAGCGGACAGAACGGTCATTCTCGCCGACACCTGCGGTGAATACGACTGCGTCAACGCCGCCCATCTCTGCGATGTAGGAGCCGATCAGCTTCTTAACCGAGTTGATGAAGATATCCTTTGCCAGCTTTGCACGCTCGTTGCCTTCGTTGATTGCAGTATCCAGATCACGGAAGTCGGAGGATACGCCGGAAACGCCGTATACACCGGATTCCTTATTCATGACCTCGAGGATCTCCTCTGCGCTCTTGCCCTCATGCTCACACAGGAAGTTGATGATTGCCGGATCGATATCGCCCGAACGGGTGCCCATCGGCAGGCCTGCCAGCGGGGTGAAGCCCATGGAGGTATCAACCGACTTGCCGCCCTTGACTGCGGTTACGGAAGAACCGTTGCCCAGATGGCAGGTGATAACGCGCAGATGCTCCAGCGGGATGCCCAGCATTTCGGAAGCCTGCTGTGCAACATACTTATGGGATGTGCCGTGGAAGCCGTAACGGCGGATCTTATACTTCTTGTAGTAGTCATAAGGAATGGAATAAATGTAATCAACCGGATCCATGGTCTGATGGAACGCGGTATCGAATACTGCGACCTGCGGAATATCAGCACCCATGACGTCCTTGCAGGCATCGATGCCGATCAGGTTTGCCGTGTTGTGAAGCGGTGCCAGCGGGATGCAGTCCTCAATTGCCTTGATAACGGAATCGTCGATGATGACGGAATCAGCAAAGTACTCGCCGCCGTGTACAACGCGGTGGCCGACTGCATCGATTTCCTTCATGGATTCAATGACGCCCCACTCCTTGTCGACAAGGATGTTGATGACCGCGCGGATGGCGTCGGCATGATCCTTCATCGGCACGTTTTCACAATACTTTTCCGACTTATTCGGATTGGTATGCGTCAGACGACCGTCAATTCCGATTCTCTCACACAGACCCTTGGCAAGAACTGCCTTGTTGTCCATGTCAAACAGCTGATACTTGAGCGAAGAACTGCCCGCATTAATAACAAGTACATTCATTTCTCTCATGCTCCTTTATCATAATCATAACATTGCAAGAATATCGTCATCATAGTACAATAAACTTATCAGTAATTTTATTTTACACCACCTGATAAAATTTCTCAACCACTTTCCTTAGAAATTTGTGGAGGATTTATGAATATCTGCGCGATCATAACGGAATACAATCCATTCCACGCAGGACATGCCCATCAGATCACTGAAATACGCCGCCGTCTGCCCGACTGTGCGGTTATTTCGCTCATGAGCGGCAATTATGTCCAGCGTGGTGAGCCTGCCATCTGGGACAAATACCTGCGTGCGGCGTGCGCCGTGGAGGCGGGCGGCCCCGACCTTGTGCTGGAGCTGCCGCTGACAGCGGCACTGTCCTCTGCCGAAGGGTTTGCACAGGGCGGAATGCGTCTGGCAGATGCGCTCGGCTGCGTGACGCACCTCTCGTTCGGCTGCGAAACCGGAACAGAGGAACGGCTGATGCAGCTCGCCGCCTGTCTGAACACAGACGAATTTTCCGCCCGGCTGCGCGCCCTTCTGCCGGACAGCGCCAGCTATGCACATGCAGCCGCTGCTGCGGCACAGGACCTGTGCCCACAGGCAGCTTCCCTGCTGGATTCCCCCAACGATCTGCTCGCCGTGCAGTATTGCCGGTTTTTACAGCAAATCTGTCCGGAGGTCCAGCCGGTTGCGGTGCGCCGCCGCGGCGCGGCACATGACGGCATGCCGGAGGACGGCATCCCGTCGGCATCCCATGTGCGCCGCCTGCTGCGCGCGGGACAGGAGGACGAGGCGTTCTCTCTGCTCCCATCTGCCTGCCGGGAACGCGGCAGCACGGCACGCCGCCACAGCTGGGATGACCTCGCCCCTGCCGTGCTCCCCTATCTGCGCCGCCTGACACCGGAGGAAATCCGCACGCTGCCCGGTGTATCCGAAGGATTGGAAAACCGGTTTTATCAGGCATGCCAGAAGGCGCAATCGCTGGACGAGCTGTGGGACAGGGTTCGCTCACGACGCCATCCGCTCAGCCGTGTGCGCCGCCTGACGCTCTGCGCCTATCTCGGCATCACACAGGAACTCACTACCCTGCCGCCCGCCTTTGTCACGGTACTCGCCATGAACGCACGCGGACGCGAAGTGCTCCGGACGATGAAGCAAACCTGTTCCCTACCGGTGATTGTCAAGCCGACACAGGCGCGCGCACTGACCGGAACCGCTGCCCGGCTCTGGAACCTCACCCTGTCCGCTGATGACCAGTTTTATTTTCCTGCTCCGGCCGGAACAAGCTGGACACAGACGCCGTTTTACCGCAGGCCGCACTGAGATGCGCCTGCGGTAAAAATTTTCCAAAACTACTTTACCTGATGGAGTAATTGTGGTATGATTACTTCATCAGATGAAGTGGTCCCGCGAAGGGAGGGCTGCAAATGCTCAGCAGTGATATCATGCGCGGCTACAATGACACAATCATTCTGAGCCAGCTGCTGGAACGCGATTCCTATGGCTATGAGATTTCGCGCAATATTCAGGAGCTGTCCGGCGGGGCGTATACCATGCGGGAAACGACGCTGTACGCTGCGTTCAACCGGCTGGAGCGGCTCGGTTACGTGACATCTTATCAGGGAACCGAAACCTTCGGGCGCAAACGCACCTATTACACCATTACAGACGCCGGACGGCAGTTCTATCGGGAAAAATGTGAGGAATGGCACGTACTCCGGCATATCATGCAGTCATTTATCAAGGAGGAACCCTTATGAATGCGATTCAAAACTACATCAACGCACTGTTTTCTTCTCTGCCTAAAACGCCAAATGTGCTCCGGATGCAGGCGGAAATGCTGGAAAACCTCGAAGAAAAATATCAGGACCTGCTGCGCGAGGGCAAAAGCGAAGACGAAGCGGTCGGCATCGTGCTCGCCGGTATCGGCACAGTAGAGGAACTCAAGGCCGGACTGGGCATCGACGAGGAACCGCATAAGGCACCTGCGGACGATCACAGCGCGTTTCTCGCCGAGCACGCGGCATTTCAAAAGAAATTTGCAGCCGCTATCACAGCAGGCGTTGTGCTGTGCATCTGCGCCATCATTGCAGGCGGCGTAGCTGACGCGTTTCTGAACAACGATGGCATTACCTGCGCCGTGTTCTTCGGCCCGATTGCCTTCGCAGTCGCGATTTTCGTCTTCTTCGGCATCCGGCTGAGCTGGTATGACCAGCAGTACCGGGCTATCTGCGGCGACCGCCCGCAATTCTCCGATGACAAAAAAGGGCCGACCCTGAGCGGCGTGGTCTCCAGCATTTTGTTCCCTCTTGCCGCAATGTTCTATCTGTACATCGGCTTCCGCTACCATCTGTGGCATCCGGGCTGGATTATCTTCCCGGTCTGCGGCATCATTGTCGGCGGACTGGAAGCAATCGAAGCATATCGGAAAAGAACCCATTGATAACCGAACGGCAATATATTCTACATAAAAAGAACCACAGGAATCGAACCGTGATATAGTCCCCTTAGAGTAGACACTCGAAAAAGCAAAAGCATTCGAGACTAC
>CALYTA010000169.1 GCA_945486175.1 uncultured Clostridia bacterium
TTGTGTCTTTTGGGGAAGAAATGGCGCGATGCAATGCAACAGTTGGTGAAAATATTACGATAACTTCCTCAAAATTTTGGGAGGTGTTGAAAAAATCTATAAAATTACTTGGGCGAGCATTGCAATCTGTGGGCAGAAATGATAAAATCAAAGAAACTGCTGTACGGCCTAATGTAAGGCGCAGATTCCTGCGCCGCAAAGCCGTGCTACAATTTATGAATTAGGAATAGGTAGGTGTATTCAATGCAGAAAGCAGAAAAGATGCAGGCTCTCCGTGAATTCGCAGCAGAAATCCGTGTTGAGACCCTGAAGACCATCGGTTCGCTTGGCTTTGGACACGTCGGCGGCTCGATGTCGATCGTCGAGGCTATGGCTGTCCTGTATGGCGATGTCATGAAGGTTGATCCGAAAAATCCGCGTTGGGAAGACCGTGACTGGTGTGTCCTGTCCAAGGGCCACGCTGGTCCGTGCGCATACGCAACCCTCGCGCTGAAGGGCTTCTACCCGCTGGAAGAGACCCGCACGCTGAACAAGCCGAGCACGAACTTCCCGTCCCACACTGACCGCACCAAGACTCCGGGCGTTGACCTGACCACCGGCTCCCTCGGCCAGGGCATGTCCACCGCAACCGGCGCCGCTCTCGGCAACAAGATCGACGGCCGCGACAACCACGTTTATGTATTTGTCGGCGACGGCGAATGCGATGAAGGCCAGGTTTGGGAGGCTGCTCAGTTCGCAGCTCATTACAAGCTGGACAACCTGACCTGCTTTGTAGACAACAACAAGAATCAGCTCGACGGCCCGGTTGCTGACGTCATGAGCCACGGCAAGGGCATCGGCGCCAAGTTCGATGCGTTTGGCTGGAATGTCATCGATGTCGCTGACGGCAACGACGTAGAGCAGATTTATGACGCAGTTCAGGAAGCTCTGACCGTAAAGGGCGTTCCGACCTGCATCGTTCTGAACACCATCAAGGGCAAGGGCGCTACCTTCGCTGAGCCTTCCGGTGCACACAGCTCGCAGCCGTCTCCGGAGCAGTGGGAAGAAGCAATCGCTGCAGCAGAAGCAGAGCTTGCTGCTGTTAAGGCTGCAAAGTAAGGAGGGCATGCAAAATGAGTTTCACTTTGATTGGAAAGCACGAAAAAGATAAGCGCAGCTGCCGTGACGGCTACGTTCAGGCTATGCTCGAGCTCATGGAGGCGGACAAGTCCGTCGTTCATGTCGACTGTGACCTGATGGGCTGCATCAACACCAAGAAGCTGCTCGCTGCATTCCCGGAGCGCACCATCAACGCAGGCATCGCAGAGGCAAACGCAATGGGCATCGCTGCCGGCCTGACCGCTACCGGCAAGAAGACCTGGATCCATTCCTTTGGCTGCTTCGCTTCCCGCCGTGCATTCGACCAGGCATTCATGTCTGCGGCTTATGCAAAGCTGGGCGTTAAGGTCCTGGGTTCTGACCCTGGCGTATGCGCTGCATACAACGGCGGCACCCATATGCCGTTCGAGGACTGCGCACTGTACATGTCCGTTCCGGATGCAATCGTCATCGATCCGGTTGACTACGCACAGGTTTACGCTCTGACCAAGAAGCTGACCGCTGTTGAGGGCCGTCTGTCCTACATGCGCATGATCCGTAAGGGCTTCACCACCGTTTACGCTGACGGTTCCGACTTCGAAATCGGCAAGGGCGTAACGCTGAAGGAGAGCGCAGAAGATCAGGCAACCATCATCGCTTCCGGCATCATGGTTGACGAGTCCCTGAAGGCTTACGAGGCTCTGGAAGCTGAGGGCATCAAGGTTCGTGTCATCGACATGTTCACTTGGAAGCCGATCGACGAAGAGCTCATCATCAAGTCCGCGAAGGAGACCGGCGCAATCGTAACCGCTGAGAACCACAACTGCACCGTCGGTCTCGGCGCTGCTGTTACCCGCGTTCTGGCTCAGAACTGCCCGACTCCGGTTGAGATGGTCGGCGTACATGACCAGTTCGGTCAGGTTGGCGCTCAGAACTTCCTGCAGGAAGCTTACAAGCTCACCGCAGAAGAGGTTGTTGCCAACGTCAAGAAGGTTATTGCAAGAAAGTAATTTCCCGAATCATACATCCAAAGCCGTCCCTGTCCTCGGGGACGGCTTTTTTTCTGCAATTTTTCGGAAAATTGCGGTTTTCTTTCTAAAACTGCACATTTGCGGACGGGTTACAAATTGTGAGTGCATGTGCGGCTTTCCTTTTTGCATAATTGACAACAAATTCGTTAAAATACGGCACTGCCCTGCGGAAAACAAAAAATACTTAATCAAGTTGCACAAAACATTTGACAAATAACCGTGTATCCTATATCATAATAATGTAGGAGAAAAGCCTATTGCCTGCCCGTGCGCAGCGTGGAAATTTGGAGAGATTTCACGCGGATGAAAGGCACACAGGCAGGAGTATAAAATCATGGAGGTGTTGTGATTATGTTCACAAACAAGGATATCAAACTTGGTATCTGCCCGATCGGCTGGACCAACGATGATATGTGGGATCTCGGCGATGAGAATACATTCCAGCAGTGCATTTCCGAGATGCGTCTGGCAGGTTTCACCGGATGTGAAATCGGTCATAAGTATCCGTCTGACGTGAAGGAACTCAAGGAAGCTCTGGATCTGCGCGGCATGACCGTTGCATCCAAGTGGTTCTCTTCTTTCCTCGGAACCAAGCCGTTCGAGGAGACCTTCGAGGAGTTCAAGAAGGAAATTGAGTACCTGTGCTACGCAGGCGCAACTGCTATCAACATTTCTGAGCAGTCCTATTCTATTCAGGGCAATCAGGATCTGTCCATCTTCGAGAACAAGGCTCGCTTTACCGATGCTGAGTTCGCTCAGATGTGCGACGGCCTGAACAAGCTGGCTGAGTACGCAAAGAGCAACGGCATTCGCGCTTGCTTCCATCATCACATGGGTACCTGCGTACAGACTCTGGAAGAGACCGAGCGTATGCTGAACAACACCAGCGACGACCTGCTGCTGTGCTACGATACCGGTCACTGGACCTTCTCTGAAGTAGATCCGATGGCAATTCTGAACGAGTTCCCGAACAGAATCGGTCATGTACATCTGAAGAACATGCGTAAGGACGTTCGCGATCAGGCTATCAAGGAGAGCTGGTCCTTCCTGAAGTCGGTTCGTAACGGCGCATTCACCGTTCCGGGCGATCCGGAAGGCTGCGTAGACTTCGAGCCGGTTCTGAAGAAGCTCGACGAGATCGGCTACGAAGGCTGGATCATGGTCGAGGCTGAGCAGGACCCGGCTAAGGCAAATCCGTTCAAATATGCGAAGATGGCATATGAGTACATCACCGCAGAAATGGCAAAGTAATTCGAACATAATCACGATTTGAGCTAAAAAAGGATACCCTGCGGCGGTTTTGCCGCGGGTATCCAATTTTCTGGCATACATGATTTGTATAGACAAGGAGAGAAAAGGTCATGGCAAATTTACGTTTTGGCGTAGTCGGATGCGGCCGTATCGGCAAGCTCCACATCAACAACCTGCTCAATAACATCGAAGGCGCTGAGGTTATCGCAGCAGCTGATCCGATGCTGGACAAGTCCGGCGCACGCGAGTGGCTGGCACAGAGAGGCATCACCAACGCTTCCACCAATTATATGGACGTCATCAACAACCCGGATGTCGACGTTGTTATGGTTTGTTCTTCCACCGACACCCATTGTGAGGTTTCGATGGAAGCAGTCAAGGCTGGCAAGCATGTCTTCTGCGAGAAGCCGATTGACTATGATATCGCAAAGATCAAGGCTCTGCTCGCTCTGGTAGAGGAGAAGGGTGTCAAGTTCCAGGTTGGCTTCAACCGCCGCT
Source organism: uncultured Clostridia bacterium (assembly GCA_945486175.1). Taxonomy (GTDB): domain Bacteria; phylum Bacillota; class Clostridia; order Oscillospirales; family Butyricicoccaceae; genus Butyricicoccus_A. The sequence continues at coordinate 3,858 of CALYTA010000169.1, forward strand.
TCGACCACAACC
>CALYTA010000170.1 GCA_945486175.1 uncultured Clostridia bacterium
GCTGCACAGATATGGTTGTCCTTCATCATGACGCAGTCGGACAGGTTGTAACGATGGTTTGTGCCGCCGCCGCAGCGAACCGCATACTTTTCAAAAATACGCAGGCCCGGTGTGGTCTTGCGGGTATCCAGCAGTTTGGTGTGCTTGCCTTCCAGAATCCTGACCATCTTGTTGGTGTTGGTTGCGATGCCGCTCATGCGCTGCAGGAAGTTGAGCGCGGTGCGCTCACCGGTCAGCAGCGTGCGGATATCGGCATAAATCACGCCGATCAGCTGGCCCTTTTTCACCTCGTCGCCATCCTTACAGGAGGTCTCGAAATGCGAACCGCTTTCCAGCAGCTCAAACACGCGGGCAAAAACATCCAGACCGCAGATAATGCCGTCCTGCTTGCAGATCAGCTCTGCCTTGCCCTGCTGCGGCTCACGCATAATGGCATTGGTGCTGACATCCTCGCTTGTGACGTCCTCGCGCAGCGCGTTGAGGATCGCCGGGTCCATATTAAGAATCATAGTGGAGCCACTGCTCATAAAATGCTTCGTCCTTTCGCTTGATTTCATCTAATACCGCCTTGCGGTTTCTCTGGTCGATATCGGCATACTCTGCCGGGTCAAATGCAATATTTTCGGTCGGCACAGGCTGTTCGGTCGAGATGTGTGCCGCTGCATGGTTCGCTGCACGCTCCGCAAAAACAAGGCTTTCGAGCAGCGAATTGCTCGCCAGACGATTGCGTCCGTGTACGCCGTTGCAGCTGGTCTCACCGACCGCATACAGGCCGTCCATTGACGTTTTGCTGTCCAGGTCGACCTTGATGCCGCCCATAAAATAATGCTGGCCCGGTGTGACCGGAATCGGCTCCTTTGTCATGTCGTAGCCTTCCTCCAGGCACTGCCTGTAGATGTTCGGGAAACGCTTTTTGACGAAATTCGGGTCGAGATGCGTGACCGAAAGCTCGACATACGGGCGGTTGTCAATCTTCATCTGCCTGCCGATTTCCTTTGCGAGCAGGTCGCGCGGCAGCAGCTCATTGACAAAGCGCTCGCCCTTTGCGTTCAATAAGTACGCGCCCTCACCGCGCACCGACTCAGAAATCAGGAAACGGCGTCCCGGCTTGGTGGTGTACAGCGTGGTCGGATGAATCTGGATGTAATTGATATGCTCGATCTCAATGCCATGGCGCATCGCAATTGCCAGCGCATCGCCGGAAATATGCGGGAAATTGGTGGAAAAGCGGAACAGGCCGCCCAGACCGCCGGTTGCCAGCACAACTGCACGTGAACGGATTTCACGGATTGTGCCGTCTGCATCGCGCACAACAGCGCCGCAGCAGCGTTTTTCCTTGTCATCGCACAGCAGATCAACCAGTGTGGTATGCTCTTCAATGCGGATATTTTTGCGTTCCTTCGCACGCTCCAGCAGCTTGCCGGTGATTTCACGGCCGGTCAGGTCTTCATGGAACAGAATGCGGTTTTCCGAATGTGCGCCCTCGCGGGTGAAGACAAAACAGCCGTCTCCATCGCGCTGGAAATCCACGCCATAATCCACCAGCTCCTGCGCAATGTGCTGCGAGGAACGGATCATAATGTCAACCGACTCCTTATTGTTTTCATAATGGCCGGCCTTCATGGTATCTTCAAAATAGCTGTCGTAATCGTCTTCATCGAGCAGCACACACATGCCGCCCTGTGCAAGGAAGGAATCGCTGTGGTCGGCTTCTTCCTTGGTGATGACAAGGACATCCATGCTCTGCGGAAGCTGCAAAGCGTTGAACAATCCGGCAGCACCGGTGCCGACAACCAAAATGTCAGCAGTCTCCATAGTGGCTCCCCCTTACTGTGCCAGCTCGCGCATGCGGACCAGTGCGCTCTTCGCGTCCTCGCGCAGCTGCTCCGGCATTTCGACCTGATTGTCAAATGTCTCCAGCACATGCAGAACCTTTTCCAGCGTGATTTTCTTCATATCTTCACAGACACCCATCTGCTCAAACGGATAGAAAACCTTATCCGGATTCTGTGTGCGCAGGCGATGCATGACGCCCGGCTCGGTGACAATAATGAATTCCTTTGCATCCGATTCGGTTGCATACTTGATGATGCCAGAGGTGCTGCCCGCATAATCGCACATTGCGACTGCTTCCGGCACGCACTCCGGATGGATCAGTACCTTTGCCTCCGGATGCTCCGCCTTTGCCGCCGCAATCCCCTCCGGTGTCACGCGGGTATGGATCGGGCAGCAGCCGTTGTGGAAATGGAAGCGCTTGCCCGGCATATCCTTTTCCAGAAAACGGCCCAGATTGCAGTCCGGGATGAAACAGATGTCCTCATTCGGCAGCGATTCAACAATTTTCTTTGCATTTGCCGAGGTAACGATGACATCGGACACTGCCTTGGTCTCGCTGGTCGAGTTGATATAACAGACAACCGCACAGCCCGGATACTGCTCACGCATCTTTGCGACATCTTCCGGCGTAATCATATGTGCCATCGGACAGTCTGCCGTGAGATCCGGCATCAGGACGGTCTTTTCCGGGCTGAGGATTTTCGCGCTTTCGCCCATAAAACGCACGCCACAGAACAGGATGGTGCTCTGCGGAGCGTCTGCCGCAATCTTGCTCAGATAATAGGAATCTCCGATGTAATCAGCGATATCCTGTACATCATCTTCTACATAAAAGTGCGCAAGCACTACGACATCCTTTTCTTTTTTGAGCTGCTCAATGCGCTCTGTCAACTGTTTCATTTCCTATAGTCTCCCTATAATCAGTGTGCAGCCTGTCGCTGCACGGTCTATCTACAATAGTATATCACACCATCCTGCATCCCGCAAGACAGTTCCCCGGACTCAGAGCCCTGTTTTTGCAGCCTTCCGGCTGCCATTATGCATTTTCCCGGTCTTATCCGGCGGAAGTATGCCTCGGATGCTGCATGAATGCAGTTACCTCTTCTGCGGGCGGGGCGGAGAAATATGCTGCGCCCGGATGCGAAATAGCAAGGCCTGCCGCATACGTCGCATATTTCAGTGCTTCCGTTGGGTTCTTGCCCTGAAGATGTGCCGCGAGGAAATAGCCCTCGAATACATCTCCTGCCGCGGTCGTATCGACAACCGGAACGGAAAGCGCCGGATGATAGCACTGGCTCTGTCCCTTCTTATAGAAGGCACCCTGTGCGCCGAGCGTGAGCACGAACTCGCTGTCCGGATACAGCTCCTCCAGATGGATCAGGATATCTCCCGGCTGGACATAACTGGTCATCGCACGTCCTTCTACCTCGTTGAGGAAGAACATGGAAACCTTTGTCAGATCCTGCCGCAGCAGTTCCTGCGTGCAGGGCGACGGATTGAGCACAATATACATGCCCTTTTCATACGCGCGGTCGATAATATATTCCAGACAGGAAATCTCATTCTGAGAAACAAGGATATCGCCCTCACCGTAATTTTCCAGAACCTCATCGACATATGCTTCATCAATCTTCCGGTTTGCGCCGCCGTACAGCAGAATTGCATTCTGCCCGACTTCATCCACCTGAATGATGGCATGTCCGGTCTGTTCGCCCTCGATCGTACGCACCAGCGAGGTATCCACGCCGGAGTCCTCAATCATATGCAGCATCTGTACGCCGTTTTCACCGATCATGCCGGCAAGCTGTACCTTCAGGCCTGCACGCGCGAGTGTCAGCGCATGGTTGAGTCCCTTGCCGCCCGGGAACATCTCCAGGCCGGTTGATGCCTGCGTTTCTTTCGGCGTCGTAATATGTGCAACAGAATAGTTAAAGTCGATATTGATTGATCCCAGTGTCAGTATCTTCATAAAGATCAGCCTCCATTTTCAATCCATTGGCCAATGTTTCGGGCAGCCTCTGTCCCGGCTGCAT
>CALYTA010000171.1 GCA_945486175.1 uncultured Clostridia bacterium
GACGCACCGTCTATCGGGTGTGCCTCTCTTGTTATATTCAGAATATCATGTAAAAAGATCAATGTCAAGAAGCTATCTGAACTTCTCAAAAGCTGAGCCTCCGGCGGCTGCCGGAGGCTCTTTCTGCATATTATTCGGATTTTTCGCCGCATACCGTCTGTCCGGTCATCATTTCCGACCACAGGGTCAGACCGCGCCCGCGTACATCATACACGCGCACAAGACCGCGCAGGTCTTCCGGCGCATCGGGGCACAGCTCCGTGAATACATCCGGGCAATCCGCCAGCAGTCCGGGCTGATACAGCTTTGTCTTTTCCGATTCAAATACAGCGGCATAAAAGATATCCGCCTCAACCAGATCCTGGAACATGTGGCTGCCATAGGACAGCTCCGGCATATAACCCGCCGAGCTGTCAGACACCTCGCAGATAACGGAGAAATTTGCGATATCCGCAAAAACGACCGGCACGCCGAGCTCCGGCGAGGAGGTGCCGATGCGCCCAGGCGCAAGCAGCATAAGGGTAGAATCTGTTTCATTGAATGCGCGGTTGACTGCTCCGACGGCGCGCGCGACAGCAGGCTTTTGTACATACGGATAATTGTAGTAGCCCTTCGGGTCGACCTGCACGACATAATCGAAGGTCAGCTCGGTCGACTGGCCCATTGTCGCGTCATGCAGCTCGAACAGCGTGTGCTCCGGCGGGAGCTGCGGAATTGTGACTGTGCGGGTGCCGCTGCGGGAGGTCAGCGGGCGGCACTGGAGCAGGTTGACAGAGAAATCGCCGTCTTTGTCACAGTTGACGGTAAATTCGATATCGACCGGCACGCCGTACTCCGCCTGTAAAATCTCCATCATGCGGCGCATCAGCCGTGGAAATTCCTTTTTGGCGAGCAGGTGCTGGCAGGTGGCAAAGCATACCTCACGCCATGCGCCGCGCTCACGCAGGCGGCTCTCGGCTTCGTAATCGTGTTCCAGCACAATGTATTTGTACCAGTCCGGCAGGTCGGGCAGCAGCTCCTCCAGCCTGCGCGTGACGAGGGAATTGCTCGCAAAATCCAGCACATCGATACAGTGCTGGGAAAACCGGTGCTTCTGTGCCATCGTCGTGTGTGTCGTGGTGTCCGGGCGGTCAAGGCTGACCAGGCGCGGATAATCGCCCTCTGTGCGGTCGACAGCGCGCGTGCCGAGACCCATGACAATGCGCAGCATGCCTGCCGACGGGTCCATATCCGGCCGCCAGCGGTAGGCGCTGTGTGAATAGCCGACACCAGCTGCACCCGGCATGAAGAATTTGCCGTTGTAATTTGTGCCGGACACACGCTGGACGAGGATTGCCATCTGTTCGTCCTTGATGTCCAGTCCGCGGCGGCGGCGGTACTCCAGTGCGGAGGGATCCATCGTGCTCGCATAGACGATGCGCACCGCCTGCTCAAACTGTTCCAGGCGCTCCTCCGGCGTGCCGCTGTTGACACAGAATACCGATTCATATTTACCGGCAAAGGCATTGCCAAAGCTGTCCTCCAGCAGGCTGGACGAGCGCGCGATAATCGGGCTCTGGCCGAAATATTCCAGCATGGCGCGGAACTGTTCGCGGATCTTGGGCGGGAAGCTGCCGGACAGCAGCTTTTCCTTCAATTCGGCGGCGAGGGTGAAATATCCCGGTTCGGTCTTCTGCCGGACACGCAGATCCCAGCAGTCATTGGCGACGATATAGGTATAAAAAACATCCGAGCCGATGTAATAGGAATCATGCGGTTCGAGCGTATCGCCCAGCTCCGGCATGGCGGCGCGCACCAGACGGCGTGCAAGCAGCATGCCGCAGGCTTTGCCGCCGATGGTACCCGTGCCGATCATGCGCCCGCGCACGCGGAAATAATCCTGCGCGCGGAAATGCTTGCCGATGAGTGCGCCCATGCGTTCATCGCGCGTCATCATATAACGGCACATGTTGCGGTAGCCCTCGTCATCCAGCACGCCCTGGTCGTGCTGTAAGCGCGCGAGCGAGAAAAAGCGTTCCCAGCTGTCCAGATTCTGGTCGGCAGCGCGTTCCTCTTCTTCGTCATGCAGCGCGTAAAAGCGGCTGATGCCGACGCCGTCGGTCAGCGGAATGAGTGAACCATCCGGCTCAAACCGGTGCGGCAGGAACATGGTGGATGAAAAGCGGTTCCATACCTTGAGCGGCTGGACATAGCGCGTCCCGCCGTCGGAATAGGCGTCGAGCAGCAGCTGTGTCGTGTCACGGATGCGCGCCACGGCATCAAAGGAATGCCGTCCGCGGATGAGCGGGAAAAAGGCAACCGTATCCAATTGGAACAGGAACGGGCAGGTGACGCGGAAAAAGTTGCCCATCATCAGGTCGGCTGCCCACACGACCTGTAAATCGGACAGACAGTCAAACACATAAAATGCGTCAAAGCCTTCCTGTTCGACGATGTTGTGCACGGCGACGGTGAACGGCTCGAAGCCCTCAGACGGGTCGAGCGTATACCGTGTGACACCCTCCTGTTCGGGCACCAGTTCGTCGTGGCTGGCAAAACGGATATAGATCAGGTTTCGCTTGTCGGCAAGCGCCTGCCGGACATATGGCTCTACAAAAAAACGGAAGTCGTCGACCGACGAAACACGCCAGACGACATTGTCGCCCAGACGGATGTTGTCGAGCGCCTTGTCCAGACCGGGCAGGCCGGACAGGATGCGGTCAAATGCTGCCATGCTGACACCTCATTTCAGTGGGATTTGATACGGTAATTGTACCATATCTGTGCGCGGGACAACAGCGAAATACGCAAAACTTGCAATTTTATCACGAAGAAATTTCATAAAATGGGCAAAATGTGCTGATAAAGTGGTAAAAATACGGGTAAAAAGAAGTATGAGCGCGGCGAATTATGCAAATGGCATATGCTTTGCAATCCGCTGTTTCTCTGGTATAATAGAGCCATACTGTTTTGCAGAATACCTATGCTGTCCCATGGGACGGCTGACGATAACAGGAGGAACGCAAATGAATCTCAAGGGCAGAAATTTTCTCAAGCTGCTGGACTTCACACCGGAGGAAATCGAGGGTATGCTCGACCTCGCGGCTGACCTCAAGGCAAAGAAAAAGGCGGGCGTGCCGCATGACACGCTGCGCGGAAAAAATATCGCGCTGATTTTTGAAAAGACCAGCACCCGCACGCGGTGCAGCTTCGAGGTCGCGGCGCATGACCTCGGCATGCAGGTGACGTATCTCGACCCGTCCGGCTCGCAGATCGGCAAGAAGGAGAGCATTGCAGATACGGCGCGCGTGCTCGGCCGCATGTATGACGGCATTGAATACCGCGGCTTCGGCCAGGACATTGTCGAGGAGCTGGCAAAGTATGCAGGTGTCCCGGTCTGGAACGGCCTGACCAATGAATTTCATCCGACGCAGATTCTGGCGGATTTCCTCACGATCCGCGAGCATTTCGGCCGCCTGAAGGGCATCAATTTTGTCTATCTGGGCGATGCGCGCTATAATATGGGCAATTCGCTGATGGTCGGCTGTGCCAAGATGGGCCTGAACTTCACCGCCTGCGCGCCGAAGGAATATTTCCCGAATGCCGAACTGATTGCACAGTGCGAGGCGATTGCCGCTGAAACCGGCGCGACGCTGCGCTTCTGCGAGGATCCGATGGAGGCGACCCGCGGCGCGGATGTACTGTATACCGATGTATGGGTTTCCATGGGCGAGCCGGTCGAGGTATGGCAGGAGCGCATTGACGCGCTGGCGCCGTATCAGGTCAACAGCAGGCTGATGGAAAATGCAGGCGAACAGGCAGTCTTTATGCACTGCCTGCCGGCATTCCACGACCACAAGACCACCATCGGCAAGGAGATGGGTGAGCG
>CALYTA010000172.1 GCA_945486175.1 uncultured Clostridia bacterium
GAACCAGCCGCAGTGAAATGAACGAAACATCGATAACCGCAAACTCAGGATCCTCTCCATCCAGCATATCCGGCGTGACATGCCGGATGTTGGTGCGTTCCATGCACACGACACGCGGGTCCTGCCGGAGCTTCCAGGCGAGCTGTCCATAGCCGACATCGATGGAAAACACCTTCCGCGCGCCGCGCGTCAGCAGGCAGTCGGTAAATCCGCCGGTCGATGCGCCGATATCCATAACACACAGCCCGGATGGATCGATTTGGAAATAGTTGAGTGCCTTTTCAATTTTCAGACCGCCCCGGCTGACAAAGGCGTTGGTCTTTCCGCGGATTTCAATCTCGGCATCCTCCGGGATGCTCATGCCTGCCTTGTCCGCTTTCTGGTTGTTGACATAGACAATGCCGCTCATAATAATGGCTTTTGCCCGCTCACGGGACGGCACCATGCCCTTCTCAAACAGAAGGACGTCCAGTCTCTTTTTCATGTTGCATGGCCTCCAGACATGTCGCGGCAATCCCGTTGCCGTCCAGGTGGTAATATTCATAAATTTGGCTGACCGCACCCTGCGGGGCAAACGTATCGCCAGTGTTGCACAGCCTGATCCAGTGTGTCGCAATGCCGCTCTGCGCCAGCGTTTCCGCCAGCGCCTGACCGATGCTGCCCGCATGGACAACATCCTCGACAACGGCGACACGGCCGCAGTCTGCAATGCGCTGGAGCAGCTCTGCGGAAAAATTGGCTGTCAAGTCATTTAACTTTACAACGGCAGAAAAGACGCCGTTTTTCTCCAAAATATTGGCTGCTTCGAGTGTTTGGTTGATCATTATGCCGTATGATACCAGCACAACATCAGTTCCCTCGCGCAGGCACGCGTCTGTGCTCTCACTGCGGTCATCTGTATATGCGCCTTCACCGCCGCGCGGATACCGCAGCGCAATCGGGCCGGACAGATGCGCCACAGCCCGGCGCAGCATGCTCCGCAGCTCGGCAAAGCTCGCAGGTGCCAGCAGTGTCATGCCGGGAATCTGGCGCAGGAAGCCGACATCAAACACGCCGTTATGTGTCGCTCCGTCCTCGCCGACAATGCCGGCGCGATCAATGGCGAGCACCAGCGGGATGTGGTCAATGGCGACATCGTGTATGAGCTGGTCATAGGAACGCTGTAAAAATGTCGAATACAGCGCACAGACAGGGCGCATGCCCTGCTTTGCCATACCCGCAGACATCGCGACAGCGTGTTCTTCCGCTATTCCGACATCAAAAAAACGTTCGGGATAGCGTTTGGAAAACGATGACAGGCCTGTACCGGAAGGCATCGCCGCTGTCACCGCACAGATTTTCGGGTTCTCCTGTGCGAGCTTTACCAGCTCCGCCCCAAATACTGCCGAAAAATTTGGCGCAGATTTTTTCAGCGGAAGGCCGGTATCCACATCAAATTTGGAAACGCCGTGATATTTTTCCGGTTTCTGCTCGGCATACGAATATCCTTTGCCCTTGCGCGTCATCACATGGATGAGCACCGGCTTATTCATTTCCTTAGCGGACTGAAACAGCTGACACATGGACAGCACATCGTGTCCATCCACCGGTCCGAGGTAGGTAAAGCCCATTTCCTCAAACATCGGGCTGGGAAGCACGACAGATTTCACCGCACGTTTGGATCTGGAAATCAGATTGACTGCACCTTCGCCGCCCGGAATGTGGCCAAGTGCTGTCTTGACATCCTTCTTCATCTGAAGGTAGTGCGGACGGACACGCAGACGGCTCAGATGGCGGCTCATTGCGCCGACATTTTTGTCGATTGACATATTATTGTCGTTGAGCACGACAATCAACGGCTCCCTGCTGCCTCCGGCAGAGTTAAGTGCTTCATATGCCATGCCGCCGGTCAGCGCGCCGTCGCCGATAATGGCGACAACAGAATAATTTTTATGCTGCAGCGTACGGGCATGCGCCATGCCCAGCGCAACAGACACAGAACCGGACGCATGTCCGGTAATGCATGCGTCATGCGGTGATTCTTCCGGCTTTAAAAAGCCGGACATGCCGCCAAACTGGCGCAGTGCATCAAAGCCTTCACGCCTTCCGGTCAGTAATTTGTGGGTATAGCACTGATGGCCGACATCAAAAATCAGCCGGTCTTCCGCTGAGTCAAAGCAGCGGTGAAGTGCAACGGTAAGCTCGACAACGCCCAGATTGGACGCAAGATGACCGCCTGTTTTCGAGACATGCTCGAGCAGAAATTCCCTGATTTCCGCACAAAGCTCGTCCAGATTCTCCTTTGACATTGTTTTGATTGCTGAGGAGAGATCTTCCCGGTCCAGCAGGCCGTACCGCATATGATTTTGATTTTCCATTATCCCTGAATCCAATCCGTATCAGGCAAATGCCTGCTTATTTTTTCCACGAAAAAAAGGCCAGCAGGCGGCCTACCAGAAAAACAATATCCTCACTGCGTGAAATACCCAATGTTTTTCCGACTGCCTTGCCGCCGATTGTCAGCGAAGCGACACAGCCTGTGATCGCAAGCGAAAGCAAAACCGACCGCAGATCTGCCGCATTATTCGTCAGATGTGTAATGATGACTGCGCTCGTCGCACCGGAAATAATACCGGAAATATCGCCGACAACATCATTGCAGAAGCTGCCAACCTTCTCTGCGTTGCGCACAATCCAGATCGCCTGTTTTGCGCCCGGCACCTTCCGCGCCGCCATCGAGTGAAAGCGCTTTTCCGACGAGGCCGTGGATGCCACGCCGATAATGTCAAAGATGATGCCAAAGCCGATGAACGCAAGCAGAATGACAAATGCCACAATATTGCCCACATTCTCCAGCGCGCGCTGCGAAAGATACGACATGGTGACCGACATCAGGAAACTGACCACACTGATGGTCACAATCCATCGGACATTCACGCCGCCGTTCTGTTTGTTTTTTGTTTTTTTCTTCGGTTTGCCGGAATCACTGTCCAAGTGACCTGACCTCCATTTATCGTTCAATTTTGTTGTCCTCCTGAGAAGGAAGAGGCAATCTTAACGGCTTTCGGGCACATTAAGATGCTTATATCATACCATAAACAAAAATTTTGTCAATGGAACGCGATTTGCTATTTCCCAATTCCGGTATCATTTCTTCCTGCGGTCTTCCAGTTGCTCCCGGCGCAGGTTGCATTTGATTATCCAATCCTATCCCACAGCATGGATGAACTTTGCGCTTGTTATCATCAATCTGTATGATGTGAAAAAGCTGTTAAAGGGCAGCAAGCACGATCATTTCATTGAAAGCCTGCCAGATGACGCTTTCATCCGCTTTTTCTTAGAGAGCCATTTGGCTGACATCCATCAGTATTTCCCCGGCTATGCTACCTCTAAGAACTGAAAAAACATACATCGTCTGCTGTGGTGACACACCTGCGGGTGTTTTGATCGGAGAATCGGCGTCTGATGGGATTATGAACATCTCTCTCGATTATACAACGCCAATGTACAGGGATTGTTCGGTTGGCGAATATCTTTACAACGAATTGAGACACTGCGGAATCAAAGAGCTTGTTTTGGTGTGATGCTTCGAAGCATAAAACTTATCTGAAAAAAATGGGCTTTGAAAAAAAGAATAATCTGTATATGAAGAGATTATAATTTAATTTGGCGGAAAAAAGCCGCATCCAATGCCGTTCGGCAGTTGGATGCGGCTTTCATCATGTTTCATGGAAAAATTTCTCTTCCGTGCACATATTTTTTCACGACATGGCATTGTTCAGATAAATGAATGATTCGCTCCAGCCTCTGATGAAGATTCAACTCCTGTGGATGTACCAGATCATGGTCATCTATTACAACAGCGTCAAATTCAT
>CALYTA010000173.1 GCA_945486175.1 uncultured Clostridia bacterium
ATTCTATGCGTCGGCGGATTTCTCCACAGCGCCGGTGCTGACCGAGCAGGTCGCATCCACCGGAACCGGTGCGCAGGAGCTCGCACTGCCGCAGGAAATTGCGGAGCAGCCGGGTATATGGTATTGGTCGGTCGATGGACTGGACTGCACGGGAAAGCTGGTCGCATCGTCGGGACAGACGGCGCTGCTGACTGTCACAGCGCAGGCGGAGGATACCGAATCCGGCCTGTACATCCCGGACTCGCCGGTTACTGTCTATCCGGATCTGATCTATGACACCATTCCGGACGGACTGGCACACAGTGGTGAGAGCTATAGTGAGAAGGTCGCGCGCATTTTCGGCGCGGGCGCAAGCTATCATAAATACGCCAATTCCGCCGAGGCGGAGAGCCATCAGGTGACCATCAGCGTACAGGTCTGGGATTTCGATGCCAACGGCAACAAGGTGACAAAAACCAAGCGCTTCCAGATCCATGAGGCACTTGCCGCGACGGTACAGCAGATTTTCGCTGAAATTTACGCCAGCGGGGAACAGTTCCCGATCAAGTCGCTCGGCGGCTACTGCTGGCGCGGCAACGGCTCGTCCTCTGAGCACTGCCTCGGTACGGCGATTGACATCAACTGGGAAGAAAACTATATGTGCACCAACAGCGGTGTGGCCCTGACCGGTTCGCACTGGTCTCCGGGCAGCGACCCGTATTCCATCGCCGCAGACAGCGATGTGGTACGCATCTTTGCAAAGTACGGCTTTGGCTGGGGCGGCACATGGAACAGCAAAAAGGATTACATGCATTTCTCGTACTTCGGTACGTGACGCGAAATGAAACAGGCGCACCGCATTGCGGTGCGCCTGTGATGCTTTTTAAATAATAACAGATAACAGAAACGGATGGCTTACCCCTGCATCCGCTTGAAATCGAGATAGCCCTGTAAAATCAGCGATGCAGCGACGGCGTCGACATTCTTTTTGTGCTTCTTTTGTTTTTTGCCCGAAGCGTGCAGGATGGCATGCGCTTCGATGGTCGTGCGGCGTTCGTCCCAGTAGATGACGGGCAGGCCGGTGCGCGCTTCCAGCTCTGCGCCGAGTGCCTTGCATTTTTCCGCGCGTTCCCCCTGCGTCGCATTCATGTTTTTCGGCAGGCCGAGCACGATTTCTTCAATTTTTTCCCTTTTGGCAAGCTCCGTCAGCTTTTCCAGAAGCTCTTCGGTATTCCAGGTGGCGATGACCTGCGGCGAGCCGGCGAGAAAGCCGGTCGGATCGGAGATCGACACGCCGGTGCGTGCGTCGCCGTAATCGATTCCCATGATTTTCATAGTGGTTCCTTTCAGTCGCGTGTTTTTTTCTGTATTGTAGCACAGGCACGGGATTGATGCAAATTGCATTGCACTTTGCGTGGCATGTTGTTATAATATAGGGCAGAAGAGAGCAGAAGGAGTGGGAACATGGCAGTATCCAAAAACAACCGACGAAAGGGCAAAAAACGGACAAAGGCACATGCTTCGCCGGTACGGCAGGAAGAGGAAAAGCAGGAGTCGAAATACGGAGGGTATGACTGGTTCAGCATGGCAGGCCTTGCCATCATGCTGGCGGGTTTCCTCGGCGCAATGTTCACGCAGTATGGCCTGGTTTTCTATCCGATTACCTTCGTTGGCGCGGTCATGGGACTGGTCAGAACCAGATGGGATACCTGGCCGCACAAGGTCACCGTTATCTGTTATATCGTCTACTGTATCGCAGTCGCAGGCATGTGGATCGGCATGCTGACCGGCAGAGTGTCATAAGCCTTTTCAGGCAAATACCAAATTCAAAGGAGCTTTATCCATGGCAGTATCCAAAAACAACCGCAAAAAGGGCAAAAAGCGCGCACAGGGCCACCGCGCACCTGTCAGCGAGCAGCAGCGCAGGCAGGAGCTTCAGGTCGATGAGGCAATGCAGGAGAAGGAGAAAAAACGCTTCCGCCTGAGCCTGATCGCAATTGCCGTCATGGCAATCGGCCTGTTTGTCGCGTGGAAGTGGTCGCGCCTGATCGGTTATCCGATTACATTTGTCGGCGGCCTTGCCGGACTATATGCCGCGCGCCAGCAGGACAAGGGCCGCAAGGTCACCATCATCTGCTATACCATCTACTGTATCCTCGTGGCGTATATGTGGATTGTTGAGTTTATGGCGGCGTAATGCGCACCGAAATTTGTGGAAAAGAATCAATAAAAACAGCATTGACGAGAAATACCCTGCGTGTTATAATGATAGCACCTATGCAGGGTATTTTTTTTGCTCTGAAACGCAGAGCAGCCTGCAAAGGGAGGCAATTATTTAAGGAGGTGCCGTTATGCGCGTTAAGGTAACCCTGGCATGCACCGAGTGCAAGCAGAGAAACTACGACACAATGAAAAACAAGAAGAACAATCCCGAGCGTCTCGAGATGAACAAGTACTGCCCGTTCTGCCGGAAGCACACGTTGCATCGTGAGAGCAAGTAAGGCTGGAGAAAGGATACGGCTTCATGGCTAAGAAAGAGCAGAACGCTTCTGAGAAGAAGCAGAAGAACTCCGCAAAGGAGAAGAAGCCGGGCTTCTTTTCCAGAATTGGCAAGTGGTTCCGCGATCTGAAGAGCGAATGCAAGAAGATCGTGTGGCCGACCCGCAAGCAGACAGCGAACAATACACTTATCGTTGTGGCCACCATTCTGGTTGTCGGCGTGTTCATCTGGATTCTGGATGCAATCTTTAATCTGGGTATTACAACGCTGATTACTGTGGCTGCGTAAGCGGAAAGGTTTGAGAACTGATGTCTGAAACACCTAAGTGGTATGTTATTCATACCTATTCCGGCTACGAAAACAAAGTAGCCTCGTCCATCATGAAGGCGGTTGAAAACCGCAAGCTGTATGATCTCATCACCGACGTAACCATTCCGGTCGAGACTGTCCGCGAAGTCAAGGACGGCAAGACACGTGAGGTGGAGCGCAAGCTGTTCCCGGGTTACGTACTGGTTAAAATGATCCTCACCGACGAAAGCTGGTACCTTGTGCGCAATACGCGCGGCTGCACCGGTTTCGTCAGCCCCAATTCGAACAAGCCGCTCCCGCTCACCGACGAGGAGGCTGCACAGTGGGGTGCAAATACACGCGACGTTGAGGTTGAGATCAGCTACAAGGTCGGTGATTCCGTACGCGTCTGCGGCGGCCCGTTCGTCGACTTCGTCGGCGTCGTCGATGAAATCGACGTGGGACAGAACCGGGTTCGCATTACCATTCCCGTGTTCGGACGCGAGACCCCGGTTGAGCTGGAACTCAATCAGGTCGAAGTCGTTGAGGACTGACGTCCTCGTTTGGCAGGTGGGAGAGCGCGTCCATCGTTTGAGATGACAAGCGTCTCGCCATTACCACATTCTTCAAGGAGGTGCTATACAAATGGCACAGAAAGTAGTAGGATTTATCAAGCTTCAGATTCCGGCAGGCAAGGCAACCCCCGCTCCTCCGGTAGGTCCGGCACTGGGCCAGCATGGTGTTAACATCATGGCTTTCACCAAGGAATTCAACGAGCGCACCAAGAATGACGCAGGCATGATCATCCCGGTCATCATCACGGTATATGCAGACCGTTCGTTCTCCTTCGTTACCAAGACCCCTCCGGCTGCTGTCCTGATTAAGAAGGCATGCAACATCCAGAGCGGTTCCGCAGTTCCGAACAAGACCAAGGTTGCTACCATCAGCATCGAGGACGTACGCAAGATTGCAGAGACCAAGATGCCGGACCTCAACGCTGCTTCCATCGAAGCCGCAATGAGCATGATCGCAGGCACCGCCCGTTCCATGGGCATCACTGTCGCTGAGTAA
>CALYTA010000174.1 GCA_945486175.1 uncultured Clostridia bacterium
TTCTTTACGGTATCTTCGTAGACGTTCATATAATCCTGTGCGGAATGATCCCAGCTGAAGTCCGAAGTCATGCCCTTGACCTGCATTGCCTTCCATGCTTCCTTGTTATGGCGGAACAAGTAGCAGGCCTTTCCGATGACACCCAGCATCTCATGCGCGTTGTAATTGGTGAACGAGAAGCCGGTGCCCTCGCCGGTGTACTGATTATACGGCTTGACCGTGTCCTTCAGACCGCCGGTCTCACGCACAAGCGGCAGCGTGCCATAGCGCATTGCAATCATCTGCGCCAAGCCACACGGCTCGAACAGCGACGGCATCAGGAACAGATCACAGCCCGCGTAAATCTTGTTCGCCAGATCTGCGGAGAACATAATATTCGTGGAAATCTTGTTCGGGTACTGCCACTTGGCATTGATAAACATCTGCTCATATGCATAGTCGCCGGTACCCAGTACAATCAGACGCACATCCTGCTCCAGAATGTCATTGAGCACGCACTGGATCAGATCCAGACCCTTCTGGCTGGTCAGACGTCCGACCATGCCGATAACCGGGGTCTCATCGTCAGCCTGCAGACCGCACATTGCCAGCAGCTGCTTCCGGTTTTCCTTCTTGTCATCCAGGGTGTTCACGCTGTAATTCTTGAACAGATGGGGATCGGTTTCCGGGTTGTAGGCATCCACATCAATGCCATTGACAATGCCGCTTACCTTGCCCTGATTCCAGCGCAGGACAGCATCCAGATGGAAGCCATAGAACGGCGTCTGGATTTCACCGGCATAGGTGGAGGATACGGTGGTGACCCGGTCTGCACAGACAATGGCAGCCTTCATCATGTTCACATCGCCATCCTGCTGCATGAAGCCATTGTCAAAATGGTAATCATCAATACCCAGCACATAGGACAGGATCTCACGGCCATACTGGCCCTGGAACTGGATATTGTGGATGGTAAAGACGGTCTTAATGCCTTCATACCAGGGGCGATAGTTGTAGTTCAGGCAGTAATATACCGGAACCAGTGCGCTCTGCCAGTCATTGCAGTTGATGACATCCGGACGGAAGCCAATCTCCGGCAGCATTTCCAGCACGGCACGGGAGAAAAATGCAAAGCGTTCTGCATCATCATATTCGCCATATACCTGATTGCGGGCAAAATAATATTCATTGTCCAGGAAATAGTACTTGACGCCTGCATCCTCATAAACAAAAATGCCGCAATACTGATTGCGCCATGCCAGCTGTACATACAGGCTCTTGATATAGTACATCTTGTCCCGCCATTCTCTGCCGATCTTGCTGTACAGCGGGCAGACGACTGCCACTTCGCAGCCCTTTGCTGCCAGTGCCTTCGGCAGGGAACCTGCCACATCACCCAGGCCGCCGGTCTTAATGAACGGCGCAACCTCGCTGGCTACATATAAAACTTTCATACCTTGGGCCTCCATATCCCTTTCCCCGGGCCTGTTGTCCCGGGGAACTGTGTTTCTCGCTAAAAAAACCGGGAGAACGAAATCATCCGTCCTCCCGGCCGATTCCGGATTTATGATTCATCGTTGAATCGTGTCCGAACATTCAGTTTCAAAGCATCAAACGATGGTGTTCTTTGCAATTGCTACCGGATAGGTTGCATGACCCATCATCTTGCGGTTCTCACGGACGGTAACGCCCTTATCGGTAACCACATAGGACAGCTCTACGCCCTCAGAGATAATGCCGCTCTGCATGATGATGGAATCCTTGACAACTGCGCCCTTGGCAATATTGCAGCCGCGGAATATGATGGAATTCTCAACGGTACCCTCGATGCGGGAGCCGTCAGCAATCAGGCTGTCGCTGACCACTGCATCCTCACCATAGTAGGTCGGAGCGGAGTCATGGATCTTGGTCAGGATCGGGCGGTTCTTCAGGAATACCTGATCGCGGATGTCCTTATCCAGCATATCCATGGAAGCGGAGAAGTAGCTCTTGACGTCTTCAATCTTCGCAACATACTTGTCGAATACATATGCCTGAATTGCGTCGCCCCGGTTGAATACATGCTGCATCGCATCCCGCTCAAAGGAGTGCAGGTTATGGGTTACGCAGTCAGACAGCAGATCCAGCAGATACTTGCGCTTCATGATATAGATGCCCAGGCTCTTGTACTTGCACTTGCCGCCTGCGTTGTCGCCATTGCGGATGTCGCTGACTTCATGGCGCGGGGACAGGTTGAGGAACATGTCGAAGGCACCGCCGTCGCCGTTCTTGGTGCAGACGATGGTCACGTCAGCGCCGGACTTCTTGTGCTCACGCATTGCCTCATCCAGCGGAATGTTTGCAATGATGTCTGCGCCGCAGACAACCACATGCTCGCACTTGCTCTTCTGCAGCATATCGCTGACAGAGCCCAGAGCCTCCAGAGAGGTGTGGTAATTCTCGGTTACCAGCGGAGAGGACTTGGGTGCAAATGCATTCGGCGGAAGCATCATCAGACCGCCGCGCTTACGGGACAGATCCCAATCCTTGCCGGAGCCCAGATGATCCATCAGGGACTGATACTTGTCTCTCATCAGTACGCCGACCTGATAGCAGCCGGAGTTAACCAGATTGGAGAGCATAAAATCAATAACACGATAGCGGCCGCCGAACGGTACGGAAGCAACCGGACGATGCTCGGACAGCTCGCGCAGATCGTTGTTGCTGTCAAAACCAATGATAATACCCAGTGTGTTTTTCATTTATCTTCACCTCATTCTGCATCCGGAATATCCTGGTCGGGCATTTCCTTGGCTGCCACAACAGCATTCTTGCCAACGGTAATGCCAGGAGCAACAACTGCTACACCCCAGTTATCCTTGACTTCCTCCGGCGTATTGCCAATCTTAGCGCCTGCACAAATGCGTGCATTCTCTGCTACGATGGCATACTTGACCTCTGCACCCTTTTCTACGGTTGCGCCCGGCATGATGATGGAATATTCCACCTTTGCGCCTGCCTCTACGGTAACGTTGGGGAACAGGACAGAATTGGTTACATTGCCTTCGATCTCACAGCCTTCGCTGAGCAGCGAATGCTTGACATCTGCGCTCTTGCCGGTAAAGTGCGGAGGAGCACCGGTGGTACGGCCATAGATACGCCAGTCCTCGTCCTCCAGATTCAGGCCGGAATTGGGGGACAGCAGGTCCATGTTTGCTTCCCACAGGGACTCGATGGTACCAACGTCCTTCCAGTAGCCGTCGAAGCGATAGGTCTGCATGTTCTCGCCACGTGCCAGCATAGCCGGGATGATGTTCTTACCGAAGTCGTTGGAGGATTCCGGATTGTTTTCGTCCTCGATGAGGTACTTGCGCAGCTTGGACCAGGTGAAGATGTAGATACCCATGGAAGCCAAGGTGCTCTTCGGATGTGCCGGCTTCTCCTCGAACTCATAAATCGAGCCGTCCGGATTGCAGTTCATGATACCGAAGCGCTTTGCTTCTTCCAGAGTTACGTTAAGTACAGCGATGGTAGCCGCTGCATTCTTTTCCTTGTGCTGGTCGAGCATCTTGTCATAATCCATCTTGTAGATATGGTCGCCCGACAGAATCAGAACATATTCCGGATCATACTCATCAATGAAGCTGATGTTCTGATAAATTGCATTTGCTGTGCCCTTATACCATTCAGAGCCCTTGCCGCCTTCATACGGAGGCAGTGCATAAACGCCGCCATACAGTCTGTCGAGATCCCAGGTCTGGCCATTTGCCAGGTACACATTGAGCAGATGGGGCTCATACTGTGTGAGAACGCCAACCGTGTCAATACCGGAATTTACACAGTTGGACAGCGGAAAGTCGATGATACGGTATTTGCCGCC
>CALYTA010000175.1 GCA_945486175.1 uncultured Clostridia bacterium
GCAAAAGATTGCAATTCTGCGCAAGGAAATGAAGGAAGCCGCCAAGATGCTGGAATTTGAGCTGGCGGCTGAACTGCGCGATCAGATTCGTGCGCTGGAACAGGAATAATCGGAAAGAATTGGGAGTAAGCAAAACGATGCAGGAATATATACATGTAAAAGGAGCCCGCGAACACAACCTCAAAAATGTAGAGGTGTGGATTCCGCGCGACAAGCTGGTTGTCCTGACCGGCCTGTCGGGCAGCGGCAAGTCTTCGCTGGCCTTTGACACCATCTATGCGGAGGGACAGCGCCGTTATGTCGAATCGCTGTCATCGTATGCGCGCCAGTTTCTCGGTCAGATGGACAAGCCGGATGTGGATATTATTGAAGGTCTTTCTCCGGCAATTTCCATCGACCAGAAGACCACGAGCCGCAACCCGCGTTCGACGGTCGGCACGGTTACGGAAATCTACGACTATCTGCGCCTGTTGTGGGCGCGCGTCGGCACACCGCACTGCCCGAAATGCGGAAAAGAAATCAAACAGCAGACCATTGACCAGATTGTCGATCAGCTGATGGCGCTGCCGGAACGCACCAAAGTGCAGATTCTCGCGCCAGTCGTGCGCCAGCGGAAGGGCGAACATGTCAAGGTGTTTACAGATGCCCGCAAGAGCGGCTATGTGCGCGTTCGTGTCGACGGCAATCTGTACGACCTTTCCGAAGAGATCAAGCTGGAGAAAAATAGAAAGCACAGCATTGAAATCGTGGTTGACCGCCTTGTCATCAAGCCGGAAATTCGCAGCCGCATGAACGACTCCGTGGAGACGGCGTCTGCGCTGACGGGCGGACTGGTGCTGGCGGATATTGTCGGTGGAGAAACGCTTTCGTTCTCGCAGAATTATGCCTGTGACGACTGCGGCATTTCTCTTGAGGAGCTGACGCCGCGCATGTTCTCCTTTAACAATCCATATGGCGCCTGCCCGACCTGTACTGGCCTCGGTGTCCAGCTTAAAATCGATCCTGACCGCATCATTCCGAACAAAAAGCTCTCCATTCGCAAAGGAGCGATTCAGGCGAGCGGATGGACGAACTGCGACGAGGGAAGCATCGCAAAAATGTATTATGATGCCCTTGGCAAACGGTATCATTTTACACTGGACACGCCGATTGAAAAGATGAGCACAGAAGCAGTAAATGCTATTTTGTATGGCACCGGTGAGGAAAAGCTGCTGCTTCGCACCGCGCGTTATTCCGGAAAAAAACTGGAGCAGCCATTTGAAGGCGTCATCCGCAATCTGGAACGCCGCCACCGTGAAACCAATTCCGAATGGGCGCGTGCGGAGATTGAAGACAGCATGAGTGAGATTCCGTGCCCGGACTGCGCCGGGCGACGCCTGAAAAAGGAGATTCTCGCAGTCACTGTCGGCGGCCTGAATATCATGGAATTCTGCGAAAAATCCGTTTCGCAGGAGCTGGAATTTCTCGACAATCTCACACTGACCGAACAGCAGACACGCATTGCGGAACGCATTCTCAAGGAAGCGCGTGAGCGCCTCGGTTTTCTCAACAATGTCGGACTCAATTATCTCACGCTGGCGCGTGCATCTGCCACGCTGTCCGGTGGTGAGAGCCAGCGCATCCGCCTTGCCACCCAGATCGGCTCGTATCTGATGGGCGTGCTGTATATTCTGGACGAGCCGTCTATCGGCCTGCATCAGCGTGACAATGACAAGCTGCTTGCCACACTCAAGCGTCTGCGTGATCTCGGAAATACCCTGATTGTTGTCGAGCACGACGAGGATACCATGTATGCTGCCGACCATATTATTGATGTGGGGCCTGCCGCAGGCACAGGCGGCGGCAATATTGTCTACTCGGGAGGCATTCAGGGACTGCTGGAATGTGAAGAATCGATAACCGGACAATATTTGAGCGGAAAACGCAAAATTGAAGTGCCGGATGCGCGAAGAACAGGCAATGGCAAGTATATCACCTTTACAGAATGTTCGGTGAATAATCTGAAAAATCAGACGTTCACTATCCCGCTCGGTGAGCTGACCTGTATCACTGGTGTATCGGGAAGCGGCAAATCCTCGTTCGTCAATGAGATCCTGTATAAAAAGCTGGCTGCTGATCTGAATGGTGCCAAGACCCGTCCCGGCCCGTTTGGAGAGGTCATCGGCATGGAGAATCTCGACAAGGTCATTGATATTGACCAGTCTCCCATTGGACGCACACCGCGCTCCAATCCCGCGACGTATACCGGGCTGTTCAATGACATCCGCACGCTGTTTGCACAGACGCAGGACGCGAAAATGCGCGGCTATGGCCCGGGGCGGTTTTCGTTTAACGTGAAGGGCGGACGCTGTGAGGCGTGTACGGGCGATGGCCTGCTGAAAATCGAGATGCATTTCCTGCCTGATCTGTACGTCCCGTGCGAGGTATGCAAGGGAAAACGCTACAACAAGGAGACATTGGAAGTCCGCTATAAAGGAAAGAGCATCGCGGATGTTCTCGACATGACGGTGGATGAAGCAGTGGTCTTTTTTGAAAACGTGCCGAAAATTTACCGCCGGCTGCTGACGCTTCAGGACGTCGGCCTGGGTTATGTCAAGCTGGGACAGTCGTCCACCACTCTGTCTGGTGGTGAAAGCCAGCGCGTCAAGCTGGCGACAGAGCTTTCCAAGCGCGCCACCGGTCGCACAATGTATATCCTCGATGAGCCGACGACTGGTCTTCATATCGCGGATGTGCACCGCCTGATTGACGTACTGCAAAAGCTGGTCGACGCGGGAAATACAGTTGTCGTTATCGAGCACAATCTCGACGTCATCAAGGTCGCAGACCATATCATTGACCTCGGCCCGGAAGGCGGCGATGGCGGCGGCACGATTGTCTGCACCGGTACACCGGAGGAAATCGTGCACTGTGAGGCGTCGTATACCGGACAATATCTCGCCAAATATCTGAAGAAAAACTAAAATGACAAATCGTTTGACAGCAGGGCAATTTTGCTCTGCTGTTTTTCGGTTCAAAAAGAAAAACTCCCCGGAGCAATTTTTCGCTCTGGGGAGAGGATTGGTCAGGATTCAGAACCATCGGGTTCCTCATTGTCCGATGTGTTTGTTTCATTTCTGCGGAAAGAGGAAAGCGGATTCTTGCTGGCGGCTTCTTTCATGTTTGCATCGTTGATATGGGTGTAAATCATGGTAGTGTTAACGTTCTCATGCCCTAAAACGTCCTGTAAAGTTCGGATATCGACACCATTCTTATACATCAGCGTCGCGGCGGTATGGCGCAGCTTATGGGCAGAGAACTTGGACGGGTCCAGTCCGGCCTGTGCGATGTATTTCTTGACCAGATGTTCGACTGTTGTTTTGCGGATGCGGTTTCTCTGCCGGCTGACAAACAGGGCCCCTGCGGAGTCGGAATCCTTGTTTGGTTCAACCCGATGGGGAAGATAGGCGTTGATGGCGTCCACACAGGCTTCGTTGAGATATAACATGCGCTCCTTATTGCCCTTACCGAGCACACGGATCTGATTTTCCTTGATGTCGGATACATTGAGTCCGCACAGCTCTGATACACGCAGACCGCAGTTGAGGAACAGCATCAGAATACAGTAATCCCGTTCTTTAAATGGGCCGTCGACCGATTCGAGCAGGGCAATGCTCTCGTCAACCGTCAGATATTTCGGCAATGCCCGCCGGACAGACGGATATTCGAGATTTTGAATGGGGTTGTGTGACAACAGATGTGCCTTGTCGGTGAGGTATTTAAAAAAAGAGCGCAGGGCAGAGACCTTGCGGGCACGGGAGGTGGACAACAGGCCGACATCGCTGTG
>CALYTA010000176.1 GCA_945486175.1 uncultured Clostridia bacterium
TCTTGTTATCTGCAATGCAAATACACTGCACGGGGAACATGCTTTTTTAGAGAATACCATTGAAACCTATTGTGTTGCGCTGTCAGGCGTCAGCATTCCGGGACTGCCGGAAAATTGTATTGTTCCATCGACACATCGCCCGGTTGTGCCGCTGACCCGGTTTAAAGAGATGGTGCGTGTCATGATGCCAAATATTTATGATATGTTTGTGCTGAAGGAACAGGAACTGGGGCGGCAGCTTGCGCTTACCCTGCTGATGCTTACATATCAGGAGTTTCAGATTCAGGAGCAGGACAGCCGCAGTCAGATTGTACAGCGGACAGAGATGATGGTGCGCGATATCACCAGCTATCTGGATGTACATTATACAGAACCGGTTCGCATGGAAGAAATCTGTCAGGAATTCCATATCAGTGCATCCTATTTATCTCACATGTTTAAAAAAGAAACCGGTATTTCACCCAAGCAATACATTGTTTTGCGCAGAATCGGCGAGGCACAGAGCCTTTTGTCAGAAACGGACCTGCCGATCGGAGTGATTGAGGAGCAGTTGGGCTTTGGCAGCAGCTGCCATCTGACATCGACATTTAAAAAATATATCGGGATTTCGCCGCGGGAATATCGGAAGCATTTCCGCAACAGCGAGGCGTAAAAGCAGAAATAAAAATAGAAATACCTGAGGGACGGCTGAGATGCCGTCCTTTTTTGGGAAATAGGAGCTAAAAAGCAGATTTTTATAATTTTTGAAAAATTCCATGAGAAATCCAAGGAAAACCGAGCATAAATGAACTAACAGATAGCCCCTGATTCTGTGTATAATATGCTCAGAAGTTAAGAAAAGATAACAAATACAAACAAAAACACAAAAAATCATCAAAAAACTGTGCAATTGTTCACCACATTGTGCACAAACAGCCCAATGCAGAAATCGTTAAAAACAAAGCCTGCAGCGGTGCAGCATAGGCGGAAGGGCAGCAAATCTTTTGTTATGAATTGTAACTGAAAAAGACCGGCAGAATGTATTTTTATCGGAATTCTGCGAACTTTGCCCACAAGCTGCAAAATAAAAACCGGACAATATGAGCCGGACGGGGCAGGACCCGAAAAGGCTCCTTTATGATCAGGGCATGTGAGTTCACCCTGCATTCCCTGTTTCTTCTCTTCTTTTCTAGCCCTTTTATCCGGCATACCGACCTTGCCAGCGGTATGCCGGGAAGAAGGGACATACGATCATAATCCTGTCGGATACCGGCAGGTGTGATAAATCTGCAAAATACAGTAGGAGGTTATTCAAATGAGCGAATTGAGAATTGGATTGGTAGGTACCGGTGGTATCGGCCGCACGCACATTGAGCGCATCAACACCAGACTGCAGGGTGCAAGAGTCGTTGCATGTGCAGATCCGGCAGCAGCTTTCGGCATGTCGGTGGCTGAAAAATTCGGTATCAAGGGCTATGAGGATCCGATCGCAATGATCAACGACCCGGACATCGATGCAATCATCAACACCACGGCAGACGCTTATCATGAGCAGTACGTTACTGCAGCAATCAAGGCTGGCAAGTATGTATTCTGTGAGAAGCCGCTCGCACCGAAGGCAGATGCCTGCAAGCGCATCATTGCCGCTGAGATGGAAGCTGGCAAGCCGCTGGTACAGGTTGGCTTTATGCGCCGCTATGACGCTGGTTACAAGCAGCTGAAGGATGCCATTGTTAACCGCAAGTACGGCGAGCCGCTGCTGCTGCACTGTGCACATCGTAATGCAGATGTTGTCGGTGACTGGGACAACTCTTCCGCAGTAGAGAACTCCATGGTTCATGAGCTGGACGTTCTGCGCTGGCTGCTGGGCGAGAACTACAAGACCGCTGAAGTTCGTTACGGCAAGTCCACCCGCAAGGCAAAGGAAGGCCTGCACGATCCGCAGATCATGATCCTGACCACTGAGTCGGGTGTGCGCATCGACGTTGAGTCCTTTGTAAACAACGGCCATTGCTATGACATCCGCTGCGAAGTTGTCTGCGAGGATGCAATCCTGAACCTGCCGAAGCCGGCAACCATTGAGGTTCTGGCAAACACCGTTCGCGGCAATGCAGTTGATGCAGACTATTCCACCCGTTTTGTCGATGCATACAACACTGAGATCCAGCAGTGGATCAACGGCTGCAAGGAAGGCCGCGTAGATGGCCCGAATGCATGGGACGGTTACTGCTGCCAGGTTGCTGCTGCTGCTGCTTCCAAGGCACGTGATACGCAGACCATCGTTCCGGTTGAGTACGATCCGATGCCGGACTTCTATAAGTATTAAGTCGTCAGTTCATCTACTTCCATACTGCGCCGCCGTGTGTACACAGTTTTGTATATCGCATGGCGGCGCACAAAAAACGACCTGAAAGGATGAGAACAATGAGATTTTGCCTGAATACTGATTGTCTGGGTTACATGCCGTTTGAGGAGATGCTCGACACCGTCGCAGCACTGGGCTATGAATCCATTGAAATTGCCTGCGGCAACTGGTCCCAGGCTCCGCATATCGATCTCGATGCAATGCTTGCAAGCGAGGAAACCCGCAAGAACTTCATGGATGCCATCGAGAAGCGCGGCCTGATTCTGGAAGTGCTCAACTGCTCCGGCAACCAGCTGGCTCCGAATGAAGAGGGCAGACAGCATCAGGAAGTTGTTGAGAAGACCTTCAAGCTGGCAGGACTGCTGGGTGTCAAGAAAATCGTCATGATGTCCGGCTGCCCGGGCGGTTCTCCGACCGACACCACGCCGAACTGGATTGTCACCAGCTGGCCGCCGATCACCACCAAGATCCTGAACTGGCAGTGGGAAGAGGTTCTGATTCCGTACTGGAAGAAGACCGTCAAGCTGGCAGAGGAAAATGGCATTGAGAAGATTGCGCTTGAGAACCACGGCTGCCAGATGGTTTACAATCCGGAGACGCTGATCCGCCTGCGCGATGCAGTCGGCCCGATGGTCGGCATGAACTTTGACCCGAGCCATCTGATGTGGATGGGCGGCGATCCGATCACTGCGATCAAGAAGCTGGGCGCTGACCGCATCTATCATGTCCATGCCAAGGATGTCCGCATGGAGACCAACTACATCGGACCGGACGGCGTACTTGACACCAAGACCATCGACAAGTTTGCACAGCGCACCTGGAACTATGTTGCGCTCGGCCATGGCCATGATGTCCGCTGGTGGAAGGAATTCCTGTCCTGCCTGAGCATGGCTGGCTATGACGGCCCGATCAGCCAGGAGATGGAAGATCTCACCATGCCGGCACTCACCGGCCTGAAGAAGTCCACCGCAGTGCTCAAGGAAGCAATGCCGTGCGACTTTGACTGATTCAGCTATATCCTTACCCCTCCGGTATTTGCAGCGGCAGTGAAACGGCGGACGCATGGATCTCTCTCCAAAACTGCTCCTTTACTCCTTTTCCATGCGTTTCGCCCTGATGTCTGCCAGAGATAAGCGGGAGAATGGGCTGAATGTTGTACTTTTGGAAAGTACAGAAGAATAGATAAAACAAAATAGAAAGAGTGGAAAAATAAACTTATGCTTTGGACGTTAGTAACATTTATTTTCTTCACAGTGATGGTTGCAGTTATCTCCTATGTCAAGACAAAGGGCGATGACCAGACCACAACAGAAGGATATTTCCTCGCAGGACGTGGACTTCCGGGCGTTGTCATCGCAGGTTCTCTGCTTCTGACAAACCGTTCGGCTGATCAGCTGGTCGGCACCAACGGACAGACCTGGATCATCGG
>CALYTA010000177.1 GCA_945486175.1 uncultured Clostridia bacterium
TTCCAATATTTTTGTAAACAATTTATGAATGACCCTCAAACCGCTTGTTTGGGCGATTATTGCGATTTTTCTGAACTTTTTTCGTGTTATTCTTTGTGTTTGCAAATGAGCGGAACTGTTTGCGCTTCTCAGGCGGCTGATAATACATAAACAGATTGCAGCGCAGCATGCCGTTGTACAGTTTTCTTTTTTTATCCGCTTTTACCCCAAAAAACTCCTCAAATTTCTCGTCAGAGCTGATAATATACTGCTTCATTGGCGAACGAGAGGCTGCTGTGCCAAAATTCCGCAGCAGCCTGCGTGCCGAAGCGATGTCCATCATGCGCTCGCCATACGGTGGATTGCAGATCAATGTGCCCTCGCGCCGGTCCAGACGCAGCGTGCAGGCATCGCGTGTCTCAAAGCGCACTGTATGGTCAACGCCTGCCTTCTTCGCGTTTTCCGCGGACAGCTCGACGCATGCCGGGTCAATGTCGCTGCCGCAGATTTCATAGTGCCGGTCGCGGTAAATGGCGTCAAGTGCCTGCTCTCTTCCCTGCCGCCACAGCTCCGGGTCGAGAAATGCCCATTTTTCCGCGTCAAATGACCGTGCAAGGCCGGGGGCACGGTTCATGGCAATCATGGCAGCTTCAATCGGGATGGTACCTGAGCCGCAGAAGGGATCGAGAAATTCTCCGCGTCCACGGTAGCGCGAGATGTGCACCATTGCTGCCGCGAGCGTCTCACGCAGCGGCGCTTCATTCGCATTCGCGCGGTAGCCGCGCTTGTGCAGCCCCGCGCCCGAGGTATCCAGATATAGTGTTGCAACATTGTTCATGATAGAAAACTGTACCTGGCAGCGCGGACCGGTCTCCTCAAACCAGCTGATGCCGTAGGATTCCGACAGGCTCTTGACAATCGCCTTTTTTACGATACTCTGGCAGTCCGGAATGCTGTGCAGGTCGGAATTCAGCGAATATCCTTTGACCGGGAAGGCGCAGTCCTTCTCGATATAATCCAGCCACGGGAGCTCATAAACGCCTTCAAACAGTTCTTCAAAGGTGCGTGCCGGAAATTCACCCACCTTGATCAGCACGCGCTCCGCACAGCGCAGCCACAGATTGGCCCATACCAGTGTGCGCGCATCGCCGGAAAAAAATACCCGTCCGTTTTCGACACGGACATCAGCCAGCCCTCCGCCATGGCGCAGCTCGTCTCCGACGATTCCCTCCAGTCCGAACAGTGTCGGACAGCAAAATTCATATTCCATAAATCAAAAATCCTTCCATATCCCGCAGAACGCGGCGTGTGTTTCATTGTACTATACTTTTGCCGGTGAAACAAGTGGCTTTGACATGATCTGCCGCGTTTTACTTTGCTTTTCTGCCCATTTGTGTTATACTGGATACAATACTGAATGATTCGAGGTGTTCGCATGATCCGTTACGGCTTTATCCGTACCAAAGATGAAATCAAATTTCTGATCCTGACCTGTATGACTTACCTGCCGTTTCCGGTATCCTACGACGCTATCGTAGATATTTGTACCTGGTGTGATGATGGATTCGGTTATTTCGAGCTGTCTGAGGCGTTTTCCGAGCTTCAGGATTCCAGCCATGTGAAAAAAACCGAGGAAAACGGCAAAGACGTCTTCTCGATCACACAGAAAGGGCGCGAAACCGCACAGGCCTTTCAGAACCGCCTGCCTTACACGGTGCGCGAGGCCGCACAGCTCTCTGCGCTGCGTGTCATCCGCAAAATCCGCCGTGATGCACAGATTTCCGTGACCACCGAGCAAAAGAGTGAAAAGGACTATGTAGTTGAAATGACCATGCAGGATGTCTTTTCCATCCGCATGAATGTCGTCAGCCTGCAACAGGCGGCTCTGCTCGAGCAGAACTTCAAAAAACACGCGGAGGAGATGTACCAGCAGCTGCTGTCCACCCTCACCCACAACTATGATGAATAACGGCAGAACAAGGCGGAAAATCAGCCGCCTTTTTTGCTGCCGAAATAATGATATAGATTGGAACGATACATCATGTCAAAAAAAACAAAGGGTATTTTATTTATCATTCTGTCAGCGTTCTGCTTTGCGCTGATGAATCTGTTTGTACGGCTGTCCGGTGACCTGCCGTCCATGCAGAAGAGCTTTTTCCGCAATTTGGTCGCATTTATTTTTGCTCTTGCCGTGCTTCTGCGGTCAGAGGAAAAGTTCAAATTCAACCATAAAAATCTCCCGCTGCTGATCCTGCGCGCGACATTCGGCACGCTTGGCATCCTGTGCAACTACTATGCGGTCGACCATCTGGTGCTGTCGGATGCGTCCATGCTCAACAAGCTGTCGCCGTTTTTCGCCGTCATCATCTCGTATTTCTATCTGAAAGAGAAGGTCACGCCGTTTCAGATTTCAGCAGTTATCATCGCCTTCCTCGGTGCACTGTGTATCATCAAGCCGGGCTTTTCGTCGCTCACAACAGGCCCTGCATTGCTCGGCGCACTGGGCGGACTCGGCGCAGGTGCCGCGTACACTATGGTGCGCAAGCTCAGCCTGAACGGGGAGCGCGGGCCGTTTATCGTCTTTTTCTTCTCGGCATTTTCATGTGTCTTCTGCCTGCCGTATCTGCTGTTTGCCTATCACCCGATGACCCTGCAGCAGCTCATATTCCTGCTTCTCGCAGGTTTGGCCGCAGCTGGCGGACAGTTCGCCATCACCGCAGCCTATGCCAATGCACCGGCACGTGAAATCTCAGTTTTCGATTATTCGCAGATTGTTTTTGCCGCACTGCTCGGCTTTATCTTCCTCGAGCAGATTCCCGATGCCCTCAGCATCATCGGTTACATCATCATTTGCGGCACTTCCATTGCAATGTTTTTCTACAATCAAAAACACTGACACACAAAATCAACCCCGCAGCCGGCTTCGGCTGCGGGGTTGCTCTATGCCCAGATTTTATTTCTCACGTATATCGATAAACTATCAATTGCTTTCAATGAGACCGTAGCCGCCTGCCGCTCTCTTATAGATTACAGCCGGCGTATCGTCAGATTCCGCATTCTTGAAGAAGAAGAACTGGTGTCCAAGCAGATTCATCTGGAGAATGGCTTCCTCAACTGTCATCGGCATGACATCGAAGCGCTTGCGGCGGATGACATCATAGGTATCCTCAACATAGTCCGCCATGCTCGCATCGTTCGCGGCAGCCTTGTCGAATGCGCCCTCACGCAGTTTCTTTTCCAGACGGGTCTTGTTTCTGCGGATCTGCTTCTCGATGCTACGGATCATACCATCCACAGAAGCAAACATATCGGTCGTGGTTTCCTCTGCACGGAAAACCATTCCGCTGTGTCTGACGGTTACTTCCGCCGTCTGTCTGCCCTTCAACTCACTGAAAGTAATTGTTGCAGAAGTATCTTTGTGGAAGTAGCGATCCAGCTTGGTTACCTTTTTGATGGCGTAAGCGCGAAGCTCATCGCTAATCTGCATTTTTCTTTCAACGATGGTGATCTTCATAACATCAGCTCCTTATGGTCAATACGACCCAGTTTCCGATATTCAATTGTGCGGAAATGCGTCCCGGCAACCGCCGGCAGATGTATCGTACAAATCACGAAAAAAACTTACGCTTCCTTTTGTTACTCCAAGTATACCACATATTAGAAAACCTGTCTCATGGCAAATTCAGGCGAATTCGACCTTGAGACAGGTTGTACAAAAAATATCTTTAATTATCTCTTGTTTTCGTGAAATTGCTTTAAATATCAGATGATTCCATCTGCATGGCGTG
>CALYTA010000178.1 GCA_945486175.1 uncultured Clostridia bacterium
GGGCGCTCCGGCAAAACAATGATATCTACCGGCTGCATATAATCTTCCAAGCAATCAGCGACCGCGTCCCTGATATCGTCGACAGTGTAACCATCGTGCAGTACAACAAACAGATATGGGATAAAGCAATGACGATGCTCGGGATCCTCTGTGATGACGAAAAATTCATCGTCAATTCCCGGGATTTCTGCATCTGCCAGACGGTTTTCCATCGGCAGCGTTGCAAGCTCACCGCCTCCATAGCGGGTTGCACAGCCTCTGGTCAATGTATAGATGGTGCCGTCCTCTGTCATATATCCGATATCACCGGTATGCAGCCACTTTCTGCCGTCGGAATGTATCTTGATTACTCTTGCTGTTGCAGCCGGATCATCATATCCGAGCATCGTGCCGGGACCACACTGGCAGATTTCTCCCACCTCATTGTAGGTCAGTTCCTTGTCCGTGCCCGGCTTAAAGACCGAAATGTCCGTCAGCGGCAGCGGAATACCGACATTGCCGTTTTCGATTGGGCGCGCTGTCAGCGGCAGAGTCATATTCGAGCCAGCTTCACTGCAGCCGTAGCCTGTTGTATAGCGGACATGACAGTTGTGGTCATCCAGGAATTTCTGTGCACGCTTCAGCTGAATGTTATTGTATGCCTCACAGCCGGCACCCGCAGAAATCAGATGGGACAGGTCATAATCATCCGGTATACGGCCATTCCGCATGACAAGTTCAATAAACATCGGAATGTGCGGCCAGCAGTTCGGACGATACCGCATCAGTTCGAGATCAACATCATTGACATCGACGAACGGCGACAGGATCAGCAGCTTATTGGATGCAAGCGGCATCAGCAGCATGGAAACAACAACTGCAACGAGTGCCGGTGTCAGATGTGTCATCAGCCAAGTCGGACGGAATTCATCCGAAGAGCCATAAAAGGTCATCTGATGGATGATTGCATTTATCGTGTTCGCAGAATGAATGACCTGCTTGGACGGACCGGTCGATCCGCTGGTATAGGCACGGAACACCGGACGATTAATATCGCGCGGCGCTGCAACCTTGCCCTCAAAGGCTTCTCCCAGCTTCAGGAACTCATCCCAGGATATCGTGCACGGGCCATAGGCAGGATGCATCGTATACAGAGAATCCAGATAGTCCCAGCAATAAGACGGTATTTTCAGTCGGGTTGCACTGTTCATAGGACTCAGCAGGACAGCGCCGCGGATGCCTGCGCCGGTGCGATACGCATTGAAATTTTTATGAGATAAAAAGTCATGCGCAAAAATCATCTTAGAGCCCGATTTTTTGACAGCTGCGACATTTTCTTCAATGGTATTGTCACGGCAGAGCAGCGAAGCACCGATCTGTTCAGCTGCCAGAAGAAGATAGATGAACTCCGGTACAGCGCGCAGGAAGATCGGAATTTCATCCCCCTCGCCGAATCCGATTGCTCTGAGCGCACGCGCTGTTTTGTCAACCTGTTCAAATAACTCATGCCATGTGATATCTGTCCCATAATAGTGCATTGCTACGACAGATTCTCCCGGGCAGCGTTCTTTTAAATATTCATATACTGTGCTCTCCGGAATGCTGAGTCCTTCAACCATCTCCGGCGGATAATATTGCATCCATGGCCGGTCTACACTCGGCTTTCCAGTTAATGTTCTGTTCATCAAATGTTCCCCTTTCAATTTTTAGAGAGACTTCCTGCTCTCACACTTCCAGAAAATTTTTATTTTCTGCCATGAACAGTTTATCATGAAAAGCAAGGAAAAAAATTGAATTAAATGGACAAATTATCAATCCCTCCCTTTTCAAGAGAAAAAATACCTTATATTGCCGTTTAGGCAACATAAGGCAGTGTCTGTTTCGTATTTTGATTCAATATAATTTCATACGTTAATCAATATTTTCAGATGAATCTGGGATTGTTTCCAAATCTATACTGGAAATTATTTCAGTTCTATGTATCATATGCCGAATAAAAGAGGCAATTTCTTCCTGATCTGAACGGCTCATACCATTTTGATCTGACCAGATGATATCGAAGAACCGTCCAAAGATCATTTTCATGTCCGGATGGTTCAGAACGGCGAGATTATTCTTTCCAGTTTCCGTATTCAGCCTCACATAAGAAAAGGTGTCCGACAGAAAAATACTCTGGGTTACGGCATACTGAAAATCAGAGACCGGGCTTTCATGGATCAGCCGGAAATGCAATGTGTCCTGTTTCGTGCACAGCTCCAGTAAGTGCTCCAGATACCGTGTCCTCTGCTGCAAGGTCAGGGAAATCTTGTGGTCATAAAAATCAATCTCACTTTCGACCGTAAGATTGGAAAAGGCGATGCCGTGAAAAATGATTTTTATGCTGGTTTCCTCCATAGCTTTTTTTGTAAGCAGGTGGAGCTGCCGCAGCATGTCCTTGTCAACTCCCTCCCCGTCTTCGATCTCTATCTGTTCCAGCAGTTCCTCAAACAAATCATCCGGCAGGAAATGCTCTGTCATCTGGCCAATCATCCATCGTTGATGCAATGCAAGTATGGATCGAATGTAACCATTTCCGGTGACCATTTCCGCCATAGTTGTATTGCGATACAGCAATGTTTCTCTGGTACACAGATTGCGGATGCTGTCATACAGCGGATTGCAGTTCTCCGCTTCGCTGCTGACAGTTACCGACATGCACCGGTTGGGTGCCGTCAGTATGCCGCTGATCATGAAATCATCTTTTACTGTAAAAAGCATACGTCCGGCAGCCTGTTTTCCCTTGTACAAATGGAAATCAAGGCCAGCCTCTTCCTTCATCATGTTGAGAAGAAAAATGGGATCATAAACCGGGTCTATTTTATCCATAGACAGATCAATCATCAATGAAAAATGAACATCCGGATAGAAATGATATGGTCCGCGCGGAATATTCCCCAGGATAACCTGGATTCTGTATTCATGCGTCAGCGCAAGCAAGTCCATCTCTGCCATAATATACAGCCTGCTTACCCGTCGAAGAACCGGATGATGCATTTTGGAAATATATTGCGCGGGACTCAGATCAGCAAAGAAAATCGTTTTGGGCGCAACAGAAGAGCCATACAGCTTCTGCATGTCCTGTACATAATCATATTCTGCTTCCAAATTATCAAAAATGACCTGTTCCAGATCTTTTTTGTTTGTAACCTGGTAGGTTTCATACAGTGTTTCGATTCCCACGCTGGAACTCAGGCGGACAATCTCACAGCTGATCCGCTGCAATACATTCCGCTTTGTTTTTTCTGCCGGGAGCATCCGCCCGCTGATCCATTTGCTGATATAGCTGACATCATATTGCAGCGCTTTGGCCAGTGCTACATTCTTGATCTCAGCCAGATTCATCAGCTGTTCCAATATCTGACTAAAACGATTTTTTTCTTTTTCTATCATGGTCCCCACCCTTGGTATAGTATAAAAATCAGCCGGTACTCACCTGATCGCTTTATAAATATGCGCTCAAAAAATTGTTTTGTACTTGTTACCGCTGCTGATATATTCTTCAATCTCTCTTTTACGGCCTGTTTTGCCAACCCGTGATTGTTCCTTTGCACTGCGGACTATCTCAGGACGTTTTGAGTTGTACGCTTTTTATTATACCCTAAACCGGAAAAAATGGAAGCAAAAATGATCACCGTGTTCGAAAAACAATACGTGACAAAAAGTGAAATTCACAGAAAATGGCTGATGCAGGTCGACAAAACCACATCGAAGGGTATCATTTCCGGCGTCATATCGGCAAATAATCC
>CALYTA010000179.1 GCA_945486175.1 uncultured Clostridia bacterium
AAGTTTGATATGTATGGGAAATACTGGTCTATATATTCAAAGTCTACCGGTTCCCGCTCCGGTTATGATGTTTACTATCTTGCAGATGAGAATGGAACAGTTTATATTGATGATTTTGACAAGGAAAACCAGTCCAGACAGAAATATAAGCCTGTCATTATTCTCTTTTGGGGCGTTATTGTGGGGATAATTACCGGCGTAGTATATTATGTTATTGTAGCGAAGGCAGTTATCGATAAGAGGAGCAAAGAAACCTAGCGCATCGAGACAGGAACACATTCGACATGTTTCCCCGCCTTTCACTTTATCCCCCTAAATTCTTCTTGACATTCCACTCCTGTTGCGTTATACTGTATTCAAATTTCGATAACAGCACTGCGATGACGGAGAAAAGTAAATCCGCATCGGCTCACCAGGGATAGCACGCCATAGACTGAAAGCGGGCTTTGAGCCGGACGAATTGAAGTTCCCTCCCGAGCTTTTGCGCTGAACTACAGTAGGTGCAGACGGCTGCCCCCGTTACCGGGCTAGAATATCGGGCTTCCCGGCCCCGTATTTGAATAAAGTGCGGCATAAGTGCCGAATTTGGGTGGTACCACGGAATGTTTGTCTTTCGTCCCTTGCGATACGGGAGGAAGGACTTTTTTTATGCTTACTTTTCTTGCTGTGTTCAGCCGGGAAATATCTGTTTCAAGGAGAAATATATCATGATCGTTGTATTGAAAAAAGGTTGTCCGAAGGACGAAGTCGAGCGGCTCACAGGCTGGATTGAACATTTTCATGTCAGCGTAAATCCCATTGTCGGTGAAGAAACCACAATTCTCGGTCTTGTCGGCGATACCTCTGCAGTCGATAAGGATACCCTGATGCTCAACCAGTGGGTTGACCGCGTCATGAAGGTTCAGGAGCCGTTCAAGCTCGCAAACCGCCAGATGCATCCGGAAAACACTGTGGTCGATATC
Source organism: uncultured Clostridia bacterium (assembly GCA_945486175.1). Classification (GTDB taxonomy): domain Bacteria; phylum Bacillota; class Clostridia; order Oscillospirales; family Butyricicoccaceae; genus Butyricicoccus_A. Next base: position 963 of record CALYTA010000179.1, read on the forward strand.
AATGGTGTTCAGGTTGGCGGCAATAAACTGGTTGTCATGGCAGGCCCGTGCTCGGTCGAGAGTGAACCGCAGATTTGTGAGATCGCCGAAGAAGTCCAGCGTCAGGGTGCGGCAATCCTGCGCGGCGGTGCATGGAAGCCGCGCTCCTCCCCATACTCCTTCCAGGGCATGAAGGCAGAGGGTCTCGACCTGCTGTGCAAGGCGAAGGCAAAGACCGGCCTGCCGATCGTCACGGAAATCACCAATCCGGCACACATCGAGCTGTTCGAGGGCAGAGTTGACTGCTATCAGGTCGGTGCACGCAATATGCAGAACTTTGAGCTGCTCAAGGAACTGGGCAAGACCAACACGCCGGTTCTGCTGAAGCGCGGCTTCGCCAACACGCTGGAGGAATTCCTGATGTCCGCCGAGTACATTATGGCAGGCGGCAACGAGCAGGTTATCCTGTGTGAGCGCGGTATCCGCACCTACGAAACCTATACAAGAAACACGCTGGATATCAGCGCAGTTCCGGCGCTCAAGCGTTTGAGCCATCTGCCGGTTGTCGTTGACCCGTCGCATGCTGCCGGTATTTACTGGATGGTAGAACCGCTGGCAATGTCCGCCATCGCCGCAGGCGCAGACGGCCTGATTATCGAAGTGCACAACGATCCGGCACATGCACTGTCCGACGGTGCCCAGTCGCTGACCTACGAGCACTTCGCTCGCACAATGGGCAAGATTCGCGCTGTTGCCGGTGCAATCGGCCGCGAAATCTGAGCAGGAGGCAACGCAATGTATCATCTTTCCCTTCAGGGTTCCAACAGCACTTCTGATATCTATATCGGCGCAGGCGTGTTCCAGCAGACTGCCAAGCGCGTCGCAGAGAAATTCAAGCCCGCACGCATTCATGTCGTCACGGATTCCAATGTCGCACCGCTCTATCTCAAGGAGCTGTGCGCGGAATTCCCGCTGAACATCACGACAACAATTATTCCGGCGGGTGAAGAACACAAAAACCTCGACACGGTCGCGGGCATTTATGCCGACATGAGCGAAGCAGAATTGACCCGTTCCGACCTCGTCATTGCACTTGGCGGCGGTGTCGTCGGTGATATCACCGGCTTTGCTGCAGCGACTTATCTGCGCGGCATTCATGTCTGCCAGATTCCGACCACGCTGCTGTCGCAGGTTGATTCCTCTGTCGGCGGCAAGACCGGTGTAGACCTGCCGCAGGGCAAAAACCTTGTCGGTGCATTCTATCAGCCGGAGCTGGTCATGATTGACACGGATATCCTCAACTCCCTGCCGGAGCGCATTTTCAATGACGGCATGGCTGAGGTCATCAAATACGGCTGTATCTCCAATCCGACCATTCTGGAACTGATTGCAGAGCCGGACTTCAAGTCGAATATGGAGCAGATTGTATATGAATCTGTTCGCATCAAGCGTGATGTTGTCCAGCAGGACGAACATGACACCGGTCTGCGTATGATTCTGAATTTCGGCCATACCATCGGCCATGCGGCGGAAAAGGTCGGGCATTTCACTGAGCTGTCGCACGGTCAGGCAGTTGCCATCGGCATGGTACAGGCTGCAAAGCTGGGGGCTGTGCTGGGTGAAGCTGATCTGACGGAACAGATTGTCGCTGCCTGCACGGCACATGATCTGCCGACTGAGCTTCCATATCCGACGGAGGACATCTATACAGCCCTGCTGCACGACAAAAAGCGCATGGCAGACACCATGAACTTCATTCTGGTGCATCCGCTCGGCAAGGCTGTCATTCACAAAATCCCGCTGGAGCAGCTGCACCAGCTCATCACCGCGCTGTAAGGAGGAACTATGGGCTCTGTTTGGGGAAACAATTTCAAACTGACCATTTTCGGCGAATCGCATGGCGGCGGCATCGGCTGTGTACTCGACGGCTTTCCGGCGGGCGTAGCCTATGACGAAGAATTTATTTTATCGGAAATGGACCGCCGTGCACCCGGTAAAAACCGCCAGTCTACGGCGCGCCGTGAAAAGGACCTGCCTAAGGTCCTTTCCGGCGTATTTGAGGGAAAAACCACCGGCACACCGATCTCGTGTGTCATTGAAAATACCGACACCCGTTCGGGTGATTACCGCAATCTGATCGACCATCCGCGCCCGGGCCATGCGGACTACACCGGACGCATCCGCTTCCATGGCTGCAACGACCCGCGCGGCGGCGGACATTTTTCCGGACGGCTGACTGCCCCGCTTGTGTTCGCAGGCGCTATGTGCAAGCTGTTCCTGCGCTCCAAGGGCATGGAGGTCGGCTCGCATATCGCTTCCATCGGCCAGATTATGGACACGCCGTTTGATGACATCTGCATTCCGGCGGAGCAGCTGGAAACACTGCGCACGCAGCAGTATCCGATCATCAATCCACGTGCGCAGCAGGCAATGCTCGATCAGATCGATCAGGCGCGTGAAGCACAGGACTCCCTCGGCGGCATCATCGAATGTGCCGTCATCGGCGTTCCCGCCGGTCTCGGCTCCCCGATGCTGTGCCCGGCAGAGGGCCGCATCTCTTCCCTGCTGTTCGCTGTCCCGGCAGTCAAGGGCGTGGAATTTGGCGCAGGCTTCTCCATTTCCGCTATGCGCGGCTCTGAGGCAAATGACCGCATGCTTCTCGAAGACGGTGTGGTCAAGACTGAGACCAACAACAATGGCGGCATTCTGGGCGGTATCACAAGCGGCATGCCGATTGTCGTGCGCGCAGCCATCAAGCCGACGCCATCCATCTCGCGCGAGCAGATGACGCTCAACATTGCAGACGGCAAGGTCGAACCGCTG
>CALYTA010000180.1 GCA_945486175.1 uncultured Clostridia bacterium
GTGTGCGCGGAATACCAGCACCGCAGGCGCGGCTCGAAAAGCTCTGTCCTGTCGGATGTGTTCCACCTGCGGGACAGTTCGGAAAAAGAAGAAGACCTCAATGAGGGCATTCAGGTTATCCTGCTCCGGCTGACCCGGCAGCAGCGGGAGGTGCTGCTGCTGCGCGATCTGTGCGGGCTGAACGATGAGGAAACCGGGCAGGTGCTCGGTCTGGATGAAAACGGCGTGCGGCAGCGCCTGTCGCGCGCGCGCAAGAATCTGCGCGAGCTGCTGCTGCGGCAGGGCATTCTCGAGCAGCCGGAGGACGACACGGCACCGAAACAGGAATGCCAGCATTACCGCGAGCTGTGCAGACAGTATGTAGATGAATGCATCTCCGACCCCGACAAGGAAGCACTGCGCGACAACAGTCAGGAATGCCCCGCCTGCGCGGCGTATCTGGCAGACCTCACGCGCATCGGCCGTTCGCTGACGCATATGGAGGAGGAAGCGCCGCCGCAGGAGCTGCGGGAAAAGATCATCACCGCGGCGCGCCGACAGGCAGAGCATGTGCAGCAGCGCCGCAGGCGCGCGGCACACTGGCCGCTGATTGCGGTGCTTTGCTTTACGGCAGTCATGCTGGCACTGCTCTGCAATGGCACGCTCGGCGGGCTGTTCGTCAATTCGTATCACGACGTAACCGTTCCGCGGGCAGAGGCCGGAGAGGAAGAGCGGGACCGCCAGATTGCCCCCGTGCTCGAAGAGGAGATTATCATCCCGGATGCGGTGGCATCCAACAGCTATGCGTTTGTCATCGCTGCGGAGGGCAACACCAATCTGCCGGAGCTGTCCGCTTCCGCAACGCTGCTTGCGGGCGATGCGGGTGACGGCGTGGAATATTATGTAGTGGACAACGACCTCAATCTGGTGCAGAAGCTGACTGACGGCATGGAATCGGTCGGCTATGAGATGGAGACCGTAAACAACAACCGGCTGGTCATCTCATCGAGCGCCTCACAGGGGCTGTTTATCGTCATCCACAGGGATTCCTGACAGGGGAAACGGGGCGCTTCGGCGCCCTTTTTTATGCGGTTTTGGCAACGATTTGAGTGTGCACGTGCCCGTTGTGCTGAAATCACAAAAGAACCCCGTAAATTTCGTAAAAATCAGCAAATATTTTCTTGACAACGCAGGCAAACTATTATAGAATATAGAAGCACTCGCGAGAGCGGGTGAGCGATGATGCCGGAGATTGCTGCCAGGCGCAGGTAACTTCGGCGGAGTAAGTCCGACAATCGGGCGGTTGAGACAACTGCTAACCTATCACTGGAATGTTCCCACGTAAGCTCGGGACTGCCAGCGCGTGCGCTGGAAAGCCGACAGCCGGAACCACTGCGGTGCAAAAACAAGCCGGATCGCTGAACAACACTATCGTTTTGCCCGGTTTTTCTTATGCCCTGACGTGATACACACGGACGGGTTGCAGTATCTCTCCGAACGCAAGGACACATTTTAATAATGTAGTGTTCGAGGAGGAAAACACACAATGGCTAACGCAGAGAAAATCAGAATCAGACTGAAAGCTTACGACCATTCGCTGATCGACCAGGCATCTGAGAAGATCGTGGAAGCTGCCAAGCGCACCGGCGCTAAGGTATCCGGCCCGATCCCGCTGCCGACCGAGCGCGAGGTTGTTACCATTCTTCGTGCGGTACACAAGTACAAGTACAGCCGCGAGCAGTTCGAGCGCCGTACCCACAAGAGACTCATCGACATCATGAACGCAGGCAAGAACACGGTTGAGACCCTCATGACCCTCGACCTGCCGGCTGGCGTTGAGATCGAGATTAAGCTTTAATGCCTGCGCCGCAACAGAGCGGCAAGGTCAAGTTGGTGAGCGGAAACCGCACATCAACCAATAACCTACAAGGAGGAAAAACAAATGCAAAAGGCAATCATCGGCAAGAAAATTGGCATGACCCAGATTTTCGACGCTGACGGCAAGGTAATTCCGGTTACCGTAATCGAAGCTGGCCCGTGCTCCGTCACCCAGATTAAGACGGAGGAGAAGGAAGGCTACAACGCAGTACAGCTCGGTTTCGCCGACGTTCAGGAGCGCAAGCTCAACAAGCCGCAGCTCGGCCATCTGAAGAAGGCTGGCGATGCGGTCAAGAAGTACCTCAAGGAATTCCGTCTTGACGACATGTCGTCCTACAAGCTGGGCGATGTACTCAAGGCTGACGTATTCGCCGAGGGCGACAGCGTAGACATCACCGGCATCAGCAAGGGCAAGGGCTACGCAGGCGTCATCAAGCGCTATGGCGCACATCGTTCCCCGATGAGCCATGGTGCCGGCCCGATGCACAGACATCAGGGCTCCATGGGTTCCTGCTCCGATCCGTCCCGTATCTTCAAGGGCAAAATGATGCCTGGCCAGATGGGCAACGAGCAGGTTACCGTACAGAATCTGGACGTTGTTAAGGTTGACGCTGAGATGAACATGATCGCAGTCCGCGGCGCCGTTCCGGGCCCGAAGGGCGGAATCGTGTTCCTCAAGAATACCGTTAAGAACGCCTGAGGAAAGGGAAAGGAGGATACATCATGCCTAATGTAGCAGTATATGATATGACCGGTGCAAAGACCGGCGAGATGGAGCTGAGCGCTTCCGTATTCGGCATTGAGCCGAACGAAGTTGTCCTTCATGCTGCTGTCAAGAATTATCTTGCAAACCAGAGACAGGGCACCCAGTCCACCCTGACCCGTACCGAGGTTCGCGGCGGCGGCATCAAGCCGTGGCGTCAGAAGGGCACCGGCCGTGCCCGTCAGGGTTCCATCCGCGCTCCGCAGTGGACGCACGGTGGCATCGCACTCGGCCCGAAGCCGAGATCCTATAACTACTCGCTGAACAAGAAGACCCGCCGCCTGGCGCTGATCTCCGCACTGTCCGCTAAGGCAGCTGCCGGCGAAATCATCGTAGTTGACGGTCTGGATATGAGCGAGATCAAGACCAAGACGTTCGCAGCATTCCTGAAGGCTGTTGACAGCACCGGCAAGAGCCTGGTTGTCACCCCGGAGGTTCGCAAGAACGTTGTCAAGTCCGCAGCGAACATCCCGGGCGTACGCACGACCCCGGTTGCAACGCTGAACGTATACGACATCCTGAACGCTGACAAGTTCATCATCGACAAGGCAGCGGTTGCAAAGCTTGAGGAGGTGTACGCATAATGAAGACGGCTTACGATATCATTAAGAAGCCGGTCATCACCGAGCGTTCCATGTCCGGCATCGGCGAGAACAAGTACGTTTTCGAAGTGCTGATGAGCGCAAACAAGGTTGAGATCAAGAAGGCGATCGAAGAAATCTTCGGCGTCCAGGTCGCTTCCGTCAACACCGTCAAGCTTCCGGGCAAGTGGAAGAGAATGGGTGTTCACACCGGTAAGACTCCGGCAATGAAAAAGGCCATCGTAACCCTGAAGGCCGATTCCAAGCCGATCGAGATCTTCGAGGGTATGCTCTAAGTCCCGGTCAGCGGGAACCCGAACCGTGCCGAAACCGGCACACGTTTGATATCACTTAAAGGAGTTGAATAACATGCCGATAAAGACCTATACTGCGTCCACTCCGTCGAGACGCAACATGACCGTCGTCGATTACAGCGGTCTTTCCAAGGTCAAGCCTGAAAAGAGCCTTCTCGCACCGAAGAAGAAGAACGCAGGCCGAAACAGCTATGGCAGAATCACCGTACGCCACCAGGGCGGCGGCAACAAGCAGAAGT
>CALYTA010000181.1 GCA_945486175.1 uncultured Clostridia bacterium
ACGGATGTGATGCAGGACGTCGGCATTGTGTACGACGAGTGCTGCTTCAGCGAAATTCTGACGGCAAAGAACATGGATTCTGTGCTCAGCTCGGTTTACCGCAACTGGTCATCCGACCTGTTTTTGGGACAGTGTGAGCGCTACGGCCTGCCGCTGAACAAGAAGATCAAGACTTTTTCACGCGGCATGAAGCAGAAGCTGTCGATTGCGGCGGCACTGGCGCACAGCCCGAAGCTGCTGCTGCTCGATGAGCCAACCGGCGGGCTTGACCCGGTCGCGCGCGGCGAAATTCTGGATGATCTCTGGGAATTTATCGAGGACGGACAGCATGCGGTACTGCTGTCGACACATATCACGACCGACCTTGACCGCATCGCCGACCGCATCCTGATTCTCTCCGGCGGACGGCTGAAGCTGGATGAGAGCAAGGATGTACTGCTGGATGAATACTGCGTGCTCAAGGGCAGTCCCGACCAGCTGGGATTGCTGGACAGGGCCGACATTCTGGGTCTGCGGCGCAATGCCTATTCGTTTGAAGCGCTGTGCAAAGGCCGTGCGGCCATGGCGGAAAAATATCCGGAGCTCGTATGTGACCGCACGGATATCGAACAGGTTCTTGTGCTGCTGGAAGGGAGCGAATACAAATGACAGGTCTCATCAAGTATGATTTGCTGCAAATCTGCGGCGGTGTGAAGGGCGGCTTTGTCGCTGTTTATCTCGTCTTTATGGTTGCTTTGAGCATAGTAAGCGACGCTGGGAGCATGTTTTCGTATATTTTTGTATTTCTCAGCGCGATATTTGGCATTGCCTCGTTCAGCTATGAGGAAAGCTACCACTGGGATCGCTATACAACGGCACTGCCGGTGAGCATTCGCCAGCTGGTGCTGGCGCGGTATGGTTCGGTCAGCGTCTGTATTGGGTTCGGCGTTGTGGCATGCATGGTGCTGGGTGCGATTTCGTTTGCAGCGGGAAAGACGGTGGTAACTTTTTCGGATTGGCTGGTGCTGCTTGTACAGAGCCTGCTGTGCGCAATTCTGTACATGGAGATTTTAATCCCGATGATGTATCGTTTTGGCGCGGAAAAAGGCCGTATTGCGATGCTGGTTCTGTTTGCAGCGCTGTTTGCGGCGCTCAGCGTGGTGGGAACGGTTGCAGAGGAAGCAACGTTGGAGCAGGTTGCCGTGCTGGACATTTCAATGAAGTATATCACAGCTGGCAGTGCGGTTGCCGTACTCGCGCTGCTGCCCGTATCAGTCAGCATTTCCGCGGCTATCCGGGCGAAAAAAGAATTTTAACACGACAGATAACATGCAAAAAGAGCAGCTTTTGCTGCTCTTTTTCTATGCCAGAATATTTGTCATGTCCTGTGGGATGGGTGCGGTAAATTCCATCTGCTGTCCGGTGATCGGATGGCGGAACGCGAGGCGGTATGAATGCAGGGCCTGCCGCTGGATCACACTGTAATCGGGATTGTACAAAAAGTCACCCGGCAGCGGATGCCCGATGTGCTTCATATGCACGCGGATCTGGTGCGTGCGTCCGGTTTCCAGCCGGACGGCAGCGAGCGAAAAGCCGTTTTTGACGGCAAGGCGCGTGTAATGTGTCACGGCCCGGTCACCGTGTTCCGTATCAACAATGCGTTCGATGGTGCTGCCGTGCGCGCGTGCAATCGGCGCGTCAATCACGCCGCATTCCGGCAGCGTGCCGGTGCAAATGGCACGGTATTCGCGGTGGATTTCACGGCGGCGCATCTGTTCCGCGAGGATGCAGGCGGACAGCTCGTGCCGTGCAAACAGCACCAGGCCGGAGGTGTCGCGGTCGAGCCGCCCAACCGACCGCGCGACAAATGGCTCATCCTGCTGTGCGAAATAATATGCGAGCGCATTGGAAGCCGTGTCGTCATAGTGCCCCTGTGACGGATGCACGGGCATGCCTGCCGGTTTGTCAATGACAACGATATCCCCGTCCTCATAGACAATAGAGAGCGGCAGCTCGACCGGCTGCATGTGTTCGTTCTGCGCGCCGCTGACAATGGCGGCGGACAGGCACTGGCCGGCTTTGAGCTTTACATTCGTGTGTACCGGCATACCGTCCAGCAGCAGGCCGTTTTCCGTATATTTGGTTTGGATGAGCAGGTGGCGGGAAAAGCCCTGCGCGCGCAGGAATCTCTCGACAGTGCGGCCTTCATCCTGCGCGGAAATTTCATAGTGTATTCTTGTCCGTATCATACAAAAAAGTGTAGCATATTTTGTGCGAAATCGCAATCCGCTTGTACAAAACGGTGTGGGCGCGTATAATAGAACCGAGCAATCTGTTTCAGACAGGAGGAAAAATTGTGAACGATATGCTGACATGGCTTTGCAGTGCGGATGGCGTGACCGGATTTGAGGGAAACGCTGCCGCTGTCGCAAGGGAGCTGCTGGCACCGTACTGCGACCGCACGGAAATTGACCGTTGCGGCAATGTACTCGGCTGGAAAAGCTGCGGCAAACCGGATGCAAAGACCGTTTTATTGGATGCACATCTCGACCAGATCGGTTTTATGGTAACGGATGTGCTGGAAGGGGGCTTTCTGCGCTTCACACAGGTGGGCGGCATTGACCCGCGCATGCTGCTCGGCGCGGAGGTGACTATATTGACCGAAACACCGCGGTATGGCGTGATTGCGTGCATGCCGCCCCATTTGCTGAAGGCTGGAGAAGAGAACAAAGCGGTTCCGATGCATGAAATGCTGATTGACACGGGGCTGCTGGACGCAAAGGCTGTGATTCCGATCGGCACGCCGGTTGTATTCGCACAGCCGCCGTATGCGCTGGCACAGGGACAGCTGACGGGCAAATGCCTGGATGACCGCGCGGGCTTTATCGCTATTGTCGATGCAATGCGCAGGCTGCAGGATGCCGACCTGTCTGTCGATATTGTCGTATGCGGTTCGGTGCATGAGGAGACCGACTCACTGGGCGCGCTCACAGCGTCGTACCGCGTCCGGCCGGATTATGGCATTGCAGTCGATGTCAGCCATGCAAAGACGCCGGACAGCGGTTCGGATGAGGCATTTGAGTTCGGCGGAGGTGTTCTGGTCGGCATGGGGCCGAATTTGCACCGCGGACTGACCAATGCGCTGCTGCGCACAGCGCGCGCGGAGGAAATTCCACATCAGATCGAGGTCATGGAGGGCAACACAGGCACAAATGCATGGGACATGCAGGTCGTGCGCAGCGGCATTGCGATGGGTCTGATCTCCATCCCGCTCAAATACATGCATACGCCGATTGAGACCATCCAGCTTTCGGATGTCGAGGCGGTCAGCAAACTGATTGCAGCATTTTTGCGTGAATTTACCGGGGAGGTGGCACGGGTATGATGGAGTTATTACAGAAGCTGTGCAGCCTGCCCGGCCCGTCCGGCTGCGAGGACGCTGTGCGCGATTTCATCCGCGCACAGGCGGAGCCGGTCGCGGATGAAATCCGGGAAGACAGCATCGGCAATCTGATGGTATTCCGAAAGGGCAAAAAATCCTGCGGAAAGACCATCATGCTCGCCGCACATATGGATGAGGTCGGCATCATCTGCAAGGGCTATACGGAAGATGGCTGTATAAAATTCGGTTTTGTCGGCGGCGTTGACCCGCGCGTTGTCATCGGGCGGCGCGTGCTGTTCGGCGATGTGCGCGGCGTAGTGGGCATCAAGGCGGTGCACCTCACCACGCGCGAGGAGCGCAGGACGATGCCGAAAACGAAGAATCTATATATT
>CALYTA010000182.1 GCA_945486175.1 uncultured Clostridia bacterium
TGCCAAAACCTCAGCACTGTCACCGTTGATTTTGATTCTGGCGGGCGCACTTGGTATCACGGCAGTCGTATACCGGGATCTGTCCGGGCTGATGGGGCTGTGCAGCCAGACAGCGGAGGAAATACAGGTATTTTCCAAATCGATGCTGCCGGTTATGATGACGGCGGTATCGCTGTCCGGATCACCGGCTTCGGCGGCGCTCGCATACAGCGGCACGATGTTTGCGCTCGACCTGTGCATTTCCCTGATTACCGGAATTTTTATCCCCGCAGTGTCGGCATATGTGGCGATGATTACCGTAAACGCGGCGATCAGCAACGACATGCTGTCGCGGCTCGCGGCATTTCTCAAATGGCTGACCGTGGGCACGCTCAAGCTGCTGCTCACGCTGTTTTTTACCTATATTACGATTTCCGGCACGGTGAGCCATGGCATGGATACCATTACAGTCAAGGCGGCCAAATTTGCGCTGTCCGGTGCAGTTCCGGTGGTCGGAAATATCCTATCCGGTGCGACGGATGCCGTGCTGTCCGGTGCTGTCGTACTCAAAAATTCCCTCGGCATTTTCGGCATGCTGTGTATTGCCGCAATCTGTCTGGTGCCGTTCCTGCGGCTCGGCATCAGCTATCTGGTGTTTCGTACAGGGACAGCGCTGCTTTCGCCCATCTGTCCGCCGCAGCTCGCGGGATTGCTCGACGGTATCACCGGCAGTATCGGATTGATTCTCGGCATGCTGGGCAGCTGCTCGGCGATTCTGTTCTTTGAACTGGTATATTCGGTGGTGATGGTGACATGATTGTGCTCCTGCGGCAGCTCATCCTGAGTGTGACAGCTGCATCGCTGTTCGGTGCAGTCGCGCTGGCGCTGGTGCCGGATGGTGCGCTCCGGGAAGCTGTCCGCCTGGGGGTTGGCATTGTACTGATTCTCTCGCTGGTCATCCCGCTTCGGAATGCCATGCCGTCCGGACTGTCTGATCTGCTGCCGAAAACAGCGGAGGTACAGCAGGATGAAGCGGGAGATGTATACCGTGCAGCAATCAAAGAGCAGGTGGAGGCCCAGACAGTGGAATATGTTGTACAGCAGGCGGCAGAAAACGGAATTTCCTGTACGGCGCAGGCGGCAGTGGACATTGCGGAGGACGGAACAGTTTCCATCACTGCCGTGTCCATTCAGTCTGAGGAAGGCACATCCGAGAGCCGCCTGAATGCGCTACGGGAACAGCTTTCGACAGAGCTCGGCGTACCGGAGGACGCAGTTTTTGCGGAGTGAGAGGGCGATTGCATGAAAAACTGGCAAACAGGACTGATTCGCCTTTGGGAGAAATATAAATATTTTATCGCAGTGATTCTGGTCGGCGCAGTGCTTCTCGCTTCGTCCGGTCTGCCTGAGAAAGAGCCGGAGGTATCTGAGACCGGCAGCGAATCGACGCAGGAATTTGACCTCGCTGCGTTTCAGCAGACCGTCGCGGAGAGCCTGTCCAAAATTGACGGGGCAGGCCGCGTCGAGGTTTTGCTCTCTCTGGAATCGGGGGAGGAGTCGGTATATGCCTCAGATGTAAATCAATCCAGCCAGACTTCTTCGGACGGCAGCAGCACAAGCGAGAGCTACCAGAGCGCGATGTCCATCCTGTCCGATGGCAGCTATGGGGAATCCCCGGTGCTGATTAAGAGCAATTACCCAACATTTCGCGGTGCAGTCATACTATGTGACGGCGCAGACAGCAGTACGGTGCGGCTGGAAATCACGCAGGCGGTTTCCGCCCTGTGCGGCATATCAAGCGATCATATTTCCATTTCAAAAATGAGGCAATAGGAGGAAACGCATATGGGAACCATTCGGAAACGCGGTGCCGTGTATGGCGTCATCGGTCTGATGCTGTGCGTGGCAGTCTATCTCAACTGGAGCTATTTTCAGTCTCCGGAGGAACTGACTGTTGCCAATCAGGCGATGGAAGAGGACAGCGAGGCATCCGGCTCGGTTTACGGTGAGGTGACTGCCGTGGACAAGGAAACGACGGACGCCGCAGGTTCAGCAGAAACCGATGACGGGGACAAGGCAGCAAGCGGCACAGATGACTACTTTGCGCAGGCACGCCTGTCCCGGCAGACAGCACGCGATGAAGCACTGTCCATGCTGAAGGAAACCGTCGCAAGCGAGACCGCAACAGAGGATGCCAAAAAAGAGGCAAGTGAAAAAATTACCGATATCGCGGGCGATATGGTAAAGGAGGAGCGGCTGGAAAGCCAGATCAAGGCAAAAGGGTATGAAGACGCAGTAGTTTATATCTCAGATGATACCATCAGTGTGGTCGTCGCGCCGCCGGAAAAGGGGCTGACCTCTGCCGATGCTGCCACGATTTCCGATTTGATTGTGTCAGAAACCGATGCTGATCCATCCATGATCCGTCTCAGTGAAGCGAAATAACGCGCTTTTTTGATTTTGTTATTTCCAAATGCCGCGCGGTATGATATAATCACTTCGTAAGGAGTGTGATACCTATGGCAGACAGCAAGGATTATTGGACTTCCGAAAGCGATCAGGGAAGCGTCCGTATTTCTGAAGACGTTATTGCGTCTATCGCCGCAATCGCTGCATCCGAGACGGAGGGCGTTGGCAACCTGTATTCCGGAATCGGCACGAATGTCGCGGAGTTTTTGGGTAAAAAGAGCCTGGCAAGGGGCGTTAAGGTCGAGTTCCACGGCGATTTGGTCGAGGTAGAGGTCAGCCTGCTCGCGCAATATGGCTTCAACATCTGTGAGGTTTGCAAGAACGTACAGAGCGCAGTTCGTTCGTCTATTCAGTCGATGACGGGCATGCGCACGTCGGCAGTCAATGTCAATGTCGGCGGCGTTTCGTTTGAAACATCTCTGGCCGTTCCGGTAACCGATTCCGTCCAGTGACTGCAAAAACAATGTAAAATAAACCCTGACCACTGTGTCAAGGGTTTATTTTTTTGCCTTAACGTGCGCTGCGCGGCAGGGGGCGGATGCACTTTTGTGCCTGCCGCGGAGAAGAGGGTGAAAAAACCGGCGGTATGTGATACAATAGAGCCAAAACGACATTTTTGGACAAGGAACCCCGTTATGAAACGATTAGTTACAGGAATTTTAGCCCATGTCGATGCAGGAAAGACCACGCTGTCCGAAGGCATGCTCTATGTCAGCGGCAATTTGAAGAAGCTGGGGCGCGTCGACCACAGGGATGCATTTTTGGATACCTACCGGCTGGAGCGCGAGCGCGGCATCACGATCTTCTCCAAGCAGGCGATTTTATCGCTCGAGGATACGGAGTTTATGCTGGTGGATACGCCGGGACATGTGGATTTTTCCGCGGAGATGGAACGCACGCTGCAAATTCTGGATTATGCCATTCTGGTCATCAGCGGCAGCGACGGCGTACAGGGCCATACGGAAACACTGTGGAAGCTGCTGGAACAGTACCATATCCCCACGTTTCTGTTTGTCAACAAGATGGATCTGGACAGCGCGGAGCATGACACTGTGCTGGAACAGCTTCGGCGCCGCCTGAGTGATGGCTGTGTCGATTTTTCCGCCGGCGAAGACGAGCGGAATGACGCAGCAGCCATGTGCTCGGAAGCGCTGATGGAACAATATCTGGAAAACGGGACGCTGTCCCGGGAGGAATTGCAGCGCGCCATTGTTCATCGGGAGCTGTTTCCGTGCTTTTTCGGTTCGGCGCTCCGGCTGGATGGTGTGGAAGACTTTCTGCGCGGCTTGCAGGCGTAT
>CALYTA010000183.1 GCA_945486175.1 uncultured Clostridia bacterium
TGGAACTTCGCGTTCAGTACGTTGTGCGGAATGCCCTCGCGCTTGAGCATTTTGGACAGCAGCTCACTCTTGTCGATGGAAACCGTGCCCACCAGAATCGGCTGGCCCTTTTCATGGCATTCCTTGATCTTGCGGATTGCCGCTTGGAATTTGCCCTGTTCGGTGCGGTAAACGCAGTCCGGATTGTCCATACGCGCAATCGGGCGGTTGGTCGGGATTTCGATGACATCCAGCTTGTAAATCTCGCGGAACTCGTCCTCCTCGGTCAGCGCCGTACCGGTCATGCCGGACAGCTTGCCGTACAGGCGGAAATAGTTCTGGAATGTGATGGTTGCGAGCGTCTTGCTCTCGCGCTGTACCTGCACATGCTCCTTTGCCTCGATTGCCTGATGCAGGCCCTCATTGTAGCGGCGTCCGAACATCAGACGGCCGGTAAATTCATCGACAATGATAATTTCGTTGTCGCGGACGACATAGTCGACATCGCGGTGCATGATGCCATGCGCGCGGATCGCCTGATTGATGTGGTGCGCAAGTGTGGAATTCTCCGGGTCAGCGAGATTTTCGATGTGGAAATACTGCTCCGCCTTTTTCTGTCCGATGGCAGACAGGACAGCGGTCTTTGCCTTTTCATCGACGACATAATCCGCATTCAGCTGTGCAAGAATCTCGCGGTCCTCATCGGTCATCGGCTTTGCCTTGTCCGGATTGGCCCTGCGTTCCTCCTCTTCGAGGCGCAGGCGTTCGCCCTCTGCCTCGAGGTCGAGCTTGTCATCGGTCTCCTTGATGCGGTAGCTCTTCAGGCGGCAGACAAAATTCTCTGCCTGCTGGTACAGGTCGGTGGACTTGTCGCCGCGGCCGGAAATAATCAGCGGGGTGCGCGCCTCATCGATCAGGATGGAGTCGACTTCGTCGACGATGGCAAACGGATGCCCGCGCTGCACCATGTTCTGCTTATAAATCGCCATGTTGTCGCGCAGGTAATCGAAGCCGAATTCGTTGTTCGTGCCGTAAGTGATATCCGCCTGATACATCGCCTTGCGCTGATCCGGCGGGACGTCATGGACGACAAGTCCGACGGTCATGCCGAGGAAGCGGTAGACCTTGCCCATCCACTCGCTGTCTCGCTTGGCCAGGTAATCGTTGACGGTGACAATATGAACGCCCTTGCCCGCGATGGCGTTCAGGTATGCCGGCAGGGTTGCGACAAGCGTCTTGCCTTCACCGGTCTTCATCTCGGCGATACGGCCCTGGTGCAGGACGATGCCGCCGATGACCTGCACGCGGTAATGGCGCATGCCGAGCACGCGTCCGGCTGCCTCGCGCATGGTTGCAAATGCCTCCGGCAGCAGGTCGTCCAGCGTCTCACCGTTCTGGTAGCGCTGTCTGAATTCATCTGTCTTTGCGCGCAGCTGTGCATTGGTCAGCCCGCGGTATTGCTCCTCGAGTGCATCCACCTTGTCTGCAATCGGATTGATTCGTTTGAGCTCATGGTCACTGTGCGTGCCAAAAAGTTTTTCTAAAAAACGAGCCATTCGTAAAAGTTCCTCTCTAAAAATCCGCCGCGAAATGCCGTCTGTGGCATTCCGCTGGTCATTCACCTTGCATTATAACACAAAATCATTTGGAGAAAAATCAAATTTTTGTTAATTGGGGGCTTTTTCTGCCCATCCGCAAAAAAAACTTTACTTCTTTTCCCGGTTTCACTATAATATCTAGTTAAGAACACGAAAAATCCGCATTGTTATTGATAGGGGAGTTTGTTTTGGCACTCATTGAATTTGAAGAATATAAGCAGAAGCTGACGGCACTCGAGCCCGCCATCCGGGATCTGGGACAGGCGTATGACCTCGAGCACACCGCAGAAGAGATCGAAGAACTGGAAAACCGTGCGAGTGAGCCGGGCTTCTGGGATGACATGGAAAAGTCGCAGAAGATTTTACAGCGCACCAAGGCGCTCAAGGACAAGCTCGAGGGCTACCAGAGCCTGTGCACCCAGCAGGAAGACCTGCTGACGCTGTGTGAACTGGCAATTGAAGCCGAGGATGAATCCATGCTGGACGAGCTGCGCGAGGGCTATGACGCGCTGGCAGATGACCTCGACCGCCGCAAGCTGGCGACGCTGCTGCTCGGCGAATACGACGCAAACAATGCCATCCTGTCGTTCCATGCGGGCGCAGGCGGCACCGAGGCACAGGACTGGTGTGAGATGCTGTACCGCATGTACACCCGCTGGACTGAACGCCACGGCTTCACGTACAAAATCATGGACTATCTGGAGGGCGACGACGCTGGCCTGAAATCCGCATCCATCCTCATCGAGGGTGAAAATGCCTATGGCTTCCTCAAGAGCGAATCCGGCGTACACCGCCTTGTGCGCATCTCGCCGTTTGACTCGTCCGGCCGCCGCCATACCTCGTTCTCCGCGGTCGAGGTCATGCCGGAAATCGACGACGACATGGAGGTTGATATCCGCCCGGAGGACATCGACATGCAGGTATTCCGTTCGTCCGGTGCAGGCGGCCAGCACATCAACAAGACGTCCTCTGCCGTCCGCCTGATCCATAAGCCGACCGGCATTGTCGTCAGCTGCCAGACCGAGCGAAGCCAGTTCCAGAACCGTGAGAACTGTATGAAGATGCTGCGCGCGAAGCTGGTCGAGATCAAGGAGCGCGAGCACCTCGACAAGATCTCCGACATCAAGGGCGACCAGAAGAAGATCGAATGGGGCAGCCAGATCCGTTCCTATGTCTTCATGCCGTATACGCTGGCAAAGGACACGCGCACCGGCTTTGAAAACAGCAACATTGACGCCGTCATGGACGGCGATATCGACGGCTTCATCAACGCTTACCTGACCGCACAGGCGACAGGCGAGCTGGAGGCCAAGTGATGAACCGGAAAACCGCAGTGACCATCCTGCTCTGCTTTGTCTGCGCCGCCGTCATCGGCGTATGCGCCATGGCAGGCGTGAGCAAATGGAAGGAGCACCAGGCAGAACTGGAACGCCGGCAGCAGCTGGAGCAATACAGTGCCCAGCTGGAGGATGCCTTCGATGCGCTGTATGAAATGGAGACCGGCCTGCTCAGCCGCATGGCGGAACAGCAGCAGGCTGGCGGCTCCAACCGCGAGATCCTGGTTGATGCCATCGAAGCCATCCGTGCGCCGATGGATGCGCTCGCCGCGGTGGATGCGCCGGACGGGCTTTCCGAAGTACAGCGTCATTTTTCCGAAGCCACTGCGTCGTTCGGTTCGATGGCAGACACCGTGACCGGGCTGCTTGCGGATGAAACACAGGACGGCGAAGCGCTCCGCTCTGCTGCCGTCATGCTGCTGCCGGATGCAGTCGATGCATTCGACCAGCTGCGCTACGGGGTAGAGGCACTTGAGGAGAGCGGCGCACCTGTCCCGGACAGCGCGCAAAAGCTCATGGAAGAGCTGGATGCCCTGCTGGACAGCGGTGTCAGCAGCATGCTCACCGGACAGGACTGATACAGATTTTATACAGCCGGAAGGCGGGAAATTCCCCCTTCCGGCTTTTGCTTTGCCGGCGCCGACTTACGCGCTGTTTTTCTTTGAAACTGTATGTTTTGCACAAATCAAACCCAATTATTTTGTGTCTATTCAACAGTTTTCTGTCCCATTTCACAACAAAGTTGTGCTTTCGTCAACCCGCACAGCACAATTTTAAAATTCATTTTTTCGTTGTTGAACTTGCCTATTGAAAACATAGGTAATTTATG
>CALYTA010000184.1 GCA_945486175.1 uncultured Clostridia bacterium
ATCGTCTCGTACTCCAATTTCATATAACTCCTATTATTTAACTAGGATTTCTTTGGCTGCATATAGATTACCATATTCTTCCCCGCCCTGTCAAGCAGAATTTCTACAATTCCCAGTAAAATTGAAGAATTTATTTTTTCGCACACGAAAAGCCGGGGAACTGCCCTCTGCAAAGCAATTCCCCGGCCTGTATTATCTTGCTTTAAAAATAACTTACGCCATATTCGGCTCGTCCCACAGGTGCAGCGGGGTGCCGATTCCCATCTCAATTGCCTTCTGATAGCAGGTATAGCCCCATGCAATGTCCTCGGTCGGCATGCCGCCAACGGCATAGACAATCACCTGATCTTCCGACTCGCGCCCGGTGGCATAGCCGTTCAGGATATCGCCGATATCCGTGATGTCCTCGCGCTTCATCTTGCCGGAAGCAACCAGATCATAAAAGCGCATGCCGATGAGCGAGCTGACCGTCTTCTGCGTGGGATATTCGCGGCCGACGCCCCAGCCCTCATACATCTTGTAGTTGTCGGAAATCAGTTTGCACTTGCTTTTATCTGCCATGAAATCCTCATCCATCAGCATGGCAGAGGTCGCCATAACCAGACAGCCCGGCTTGAGCCATTCCCCGTTGACATATGGGTTGTCTTCAAACACCGGCGCATTGGTTGTGCCGCAGCAGATAATATCCGAATCGCGGCAAGCCTGTTCCATGGTTTCGCAAACGATGAAGTTCTTCAGCGTCGGATGGTTTTCCTTGCAGTAACGGATGAATGCATCAATACCGCGCTGGCTTCTGCCCTTGATCTTGACGGTGTCAATGGTCGGCTGTGCCGTGACAAACGCATCAATCGCCGTGCGGCCCATGACGCCCGGCCCGACAATGGTTGCGACCTTCGGGTTCTTTGCGCTCAGATGGCGTGCGCCCAGTCCCGGCACGGCGCCGGTGCGCATGGCACTCAGTACATTGGCGGACATATACGCGATCGGCACGCCGGTTTCCAGATCCATCAGCGTCAGCATCAGGATGGAGCGCGGCAGGCCCTTGCCGCGGTTGCGCTGGTCGGAGCCATAGCACTTGATGCCGCACAGGTGGTACTTGCCGCCCAGATAAGCGGGCATGGCGACAACACGGCGGTCCGGGCCGTCCAGCGGCATTCCTTCGACATTTGAAGTCTTCGGGAACATCATTTTGATGCCGTGTTCATTGCCATTCGGGCCGCCCATCATGTAGTCACCCTTGCTCATCAGGGAGAACACATCCTCCATCGCATCGATGCAGCCTGCCATGTCCTTGACACCGGCCTGAATCATGTCCGGTTCGCTCAGATATAAAAAGTCAACCTTGGGAAGTTCCATTTTCTTTTCCTCCAAATTGTATCAATTTATTTGCCCATCGCTTTGCGGTAGAGCTGTTCTATATCCGCCTGTGTCGACATGCGCGGATTGAAGTGGATATTTCCGGATTTCATCGCATCCGCCGCCATTGCGGGGATTCTCTCCGCATCCACACCGACCTCCGCCAGCGTCTTTGGGATGCCGATGCTCACAGCGAGACGCCGCAGCTCGTCCGCCAGCATGTCCGGTAAAAATTCCGCTTTGGGCGCTGCGGCAATGCGGCGGTAAATGCCCTCATATTTTCCGTCATGGTCGGCAATTGCATTGTATTCCACAACTGTCGGCAGCAAAATGGCATTGGCGACACCGTGCGGGACATTGAAAAAGCCGCCGAGCGGGTGTGCCATCGCATGGACATTGCCGAGACGCGCCCATGAGAACGCAATGCCTGCAAACAGGCTGCCCGCCAGCATATCCGATGCCGCTTCCAGATTGGTGCGGTTTGCGACAAACGCGCGCAGGCTGCGCCCGATCAGCTCCAGCGCCTTTTCCGCCATCGCATCGGAAAACGGCGATGCCGCGCGCGACACATACGCCTCCAGCGCGTGTACCAGTGCATCCATGCCGCATGCCGCTGCAACGCCTGCCGGGGTTGTCACCAGCAGCTCCGGGTCAAGAATGGCGCAGCGCGGGATCAGATCATAGCTGCCGACGCTGAGTTTGTAATTTCTCGCGCGATTGGTGATGACGGAAAATGCCGTGACCTCCGAGCCGGTGCCCGCCGTGGTCGGAATGGCAATCAGCGGAACAATCGGGCCGGGCACCTTGCCCATTCCCTCATAATCGGCGATGTTTCCGCCATATGTGACCAGCACGCCTGCTGCCTTTGCGACATCCATCGGGGAGCCGCCGCCCATCGCAACGATTGCATCTGCACCGAATGTCCGGTATGCAGCAGCCGCTTTTTCCACAGTCTCAATCGAGGGATTTGCCTCGACATCGGTAAATGCTTCACAGGCAAGGCCTGCTTCTGTAATACTGTCCCGAATATGTCCGACCACGCCCATTTTTTCCAAATGCGGACCGGACACCAGCAGGACACGCGCCGCATTCTGTTTTTTCAACAGCTCCGGCAGCCTGTTCAGGCTGCCGG
This sequence comes from uncultured Clostridia bacterium, assembly GCA_945486175.1. Classification (GTDB taxonomy): domain Bacteria; phylum Bacillota; class Clostridia; order Oscillospirales; family Butyricicoccaceae; genus Butyricicoccus_A. The sequence goes on from CALYTA010000184.1 coordinate 2,489, forward strand.
AACCGAATATGATTTCCTGCGGTACAGAAAATGTAAAGTCTTTCATATGTGCATTAGTCCTTTTCCATCAGACGCTCATCCAGCATGACATCGATGTGTCTGCCGAACTCCGCACCGAACTTCTTCTTGCAGTAGGCGAAGAACACCACGCCGAGAACAATCCACAGACCTGCAACAATCCATTCCTGCCAGACCAGTGCAGTGCTTGCGAACGGCAGCGGAATGATGTACAGAACAGTGAAGAAACCGGACATGATGACTGCGAGAACACCGACCAGCATGCCGTGCTTGACGCAGTACGGGCGGTTCATCTCCGGCTCCTTTTTGCGGAGAATCAGGAAGGACAGCGAAACCATCAGGTAAGCAACACAGACGCCGAGGGAACCTGCGTCAACGATCCAGACGAGCATCTTTCTGCCGAAGAACGGAGCGATTGCAGACGCAATGCCGATAAACAGGATTGCATTGGTCGGAGCCTTTGTCTTGGGATTCAGCTTTGCGAACGTTTCCGGCAGCATCTTGGATTCTGCCATGGAGAACATGGCGCGGGAGCCGCCGATGATGAAGGAGTTCCAGGAGGTAATCATGCCAGCGATACCACCGATGACCATGACCTTTGCCATTGCCGGGATACCGAAGGCGAGTTCCATTGCGGAAGCCGTCGGCAGGTCAGAGCCAGCCATGTCGCCGACCGGCAGGATGTAGCCGACACCAAAAACAACCAGTGCATAAAAGGCGACTGCCATGATGATGGAGAGCAGCATGATTTTGCCGAGCTTCTTATATGGAATGTTGATTTCTTCCGCGACCTGCGGGATGACGTCAAAGCCGACGAAATAGAACGGAGTCATGACGGCAATCGTCAGGATACCGCCGAGCTTGGAGCAATCGGAAAAGTCCACATCAGCAAACGGATAGGACATCAGCGTTTCACCGCTGCCATTGACTGCGGAGGCCGCAACCAGCGCAATGCCTGCGGCGGCGATCAGGACAGTAAACACCGTCTGGAGGATGGCTGCTGTCTTGACGCCTCTCAGGTTGATATACGTAATAATGATGGCTGCGATAACTGCGACGGCAACCCAGGATGCGTAGACATCAAATCCCGCAATCGTGTACATATAACCTTGAAGGAAATTCGGGAAAATGTAGGTGATGACCGTCGGCATGGCACACGCTTCAAACGCTGCAACCGATGCATAGCCGAGGACAATCGCCCATGTGCAGACAAAGGATGCATTA
>CALYTA010000185.1 GCA_945486175.1 uncultured Clostridia bacterium
CCTCCTTCCTCCAGAGCTATCTGGAAGGTCTGGGCATGAAGTTCTATCTGTCCGACTCCGTCGCAAAATTCTCCACGCCGAACCATGCCATCTTCAACAGCGGCATGGAGCTGGACTTTGATGTTCTGGTTGTCGCCGTCGGCGTCCGTCCGAACACAGGTCTCGCAGAAGAAATCGGCTGCGAGGTCAACCGCGGCATTCTCGTAGACACCCACAGCGCAACCTCAGTACCGGATATCTATGCTGCCGGTGACTGCACGGTTTCGCATGACATCGCGGCGGATACCGACCGCATTCTGGCCATCCTGCCGAACGCATACCAGCAGGGCGAGGCCGCAGGTGTCAACATGGCGGGCGGTGACAAGGTATTCGATCAGGCGTTCCCGATGAACGCTTCCGGCTTCCTCGGCCTGCACATGATTACCGCAGGCAGCTATGACGGCGAGGAATTTGTCACGAAGACGGACGACTCCTACAAGAAGCTGGTTGTACGTGACAACAAGCTGGTCGGCTTTATTCTGATCGGCGATGTGGACCGCGGCGGCATTTACACCTCTCTGATCCGCGATCAGGTTCCGCTGGATACCATTGACTTTGACCTGATTCGTCAGCATCCGCAGTTGATGGCATTTGCCAAGGCGGAGCGCGCGAAGAAGCTCGCACAGCCGCACTAAGGGAAAGGACGAATCACTATGAAGAAACTGAATGTAGATCTCATGCATTTTGAAGACCTCAACAACTGGGTTCGCGCCTGTGAGGATTCTGAGATTTTTCTGGATAATCTGATTGGTCAGCGCTATGTTGCAGCGGCCTCCAGAGGAAAAAGCATTATTATCACCGGTACGCCGGGCAATGCGCTGGGTGCTTATCTTGACGGCTCCACCATTCTTGTCAACGGCAATGCACAGGATGCAACCGGCGATACCATGAACAGCGGTTCCATCATCATTGACGGCAACTGCGGCGACACCACCGGCTATGGCATGCGCGGCGGCAAGATCCTGATTAAGGGCGACGCCGGTTATCGCGCAGGCATTCATATGAAGCAGTATAAAGACCATATTCCGGTTATGGTCATCGGCGGCAGAGCCGGTTCCTTCCTGGGCGAATACCAGGCGGGCGGTGTGATTATTGTCCTCGGCAAGGGCTGTGACGGCCAGCAGCCGACCGGCTTCTTCTGCGGCACCGGCATGCACGGCGGACGTATTTTCCTGCGCTGTGATGAGGAGCCGGATATTCCGGTTCAGATCAAGGCTGAGGTTGCGACCGACGAGGATAAAGCTTCCATTCTGGAACATGTCAAGGATTACTGCGACAACTTCGGCGGCGATCCGGAAGCACTCCTGCGCGAGAAGTTCTATGTCCTGACGCCGAACTCCAACAGCCCGTATAAGCGCATGTATACCTTTAACTGATTTTATTTTGCAAGCATAAAACCCCATATGGCGGACAGCAGATTTCACCCCGAATCCCCTGCTGTCCGTTTTGCGGTTTTTAAACAGAGGAGGATTTATGAACGATTACACCTATCGCGAGGTCATGCAGTACATCTCGGAAAATGATGTAAAATTCATTCGTTTGGCTTTTTGCGACATTTTTGGAAAGCAGAAAAATATTTCCATCATGCCGCGTGAGCTGTCGCGGGCTTTTGAGGAAGGCATTTGCTTTGATGCATCCGCAGTCCGCGGCTTCATGAATATTGAAATGTCCGATCTGCTGCTGTTCCCCGATCCGACTACGCTTTCCATTCTGCCGTGGCGCCCGTCCCAGGGCCGTGTCGTTCGCTTTTTCTGCGACATCAAGTATCCCGATGGCACCCCGTTCGAGGGGGATGGACGTCAGGTTCTGCGCCAGGCACAGGAGGATATGCGCCGTCTGGGCTACTCGGTCAAAATCGGCACGGAATGTGAATTTTATCTGCTGCGGCAGGATGAAGACGGCCTGCCGACCAAAATTCCGCATGACAATGCATCCTATCTGGATATTGCGCCGCTGGACAAGGGTGAAAATGTCCGCCGCCAGATCTGCCTGACACTGGAGGAAATGAACATGCGTCCGGAGGCATCCCATCACGAACAGGGCCCCGGACAGAATGAGATTGATTTTGCCTATGATTCCGCAGTAACTACCGCGGATAATATGATTACGTTCCGCAGTGTGGTCAAGACGCTGGCTGCGGCAAACGGCCTGTATGCGTCGTTTATGCCCAAGCTGTTCCGCGATCATGCGGGCAATGGACTGCATATCAATCTGTCGCTGTTCCAGCACGGGGAAAATCTGTTCTGTAATCCGGAGGAATCACATTCCCCGGTTGTTGAGAGCTTTATCATGGGTATCCTGACCCGCTGCTATGAGATTTCAGCATTCCTCAATCCGCTGGTCAATTCCTATGACCGATTTGGCAATTACGAAGCACCGCGCTATATCACCTGGAGCCATCAGAATCGTTCGCAGCTCATCCGCATTCCGGCGGCACACGGTGTCAATCAGCGTATGGAATTGCGTTCGCCTGACCCGTGTGCAAACCCGTATCTTGCATTCTCTCTGCTCATCCGGGCAGGTATGGAGGGGATTGAACGCGGCCTGAAGCTGTGTGATCCGTGTAATCTGAATCTGTATGATGTACCGGCGTCACTTGTGCGGGAATATGACTGCCTGCCGAGCAATCTGAATGAAGCAATCAAGGCAGCGCGGAACAGCGAATTTGTGCACCGGGCTCTGCCGGAGAAAATTATTGATGCATATCTGTCGGCAAAGACAAGTGAATGGAACAGATATGTCGATGCACCGGATAAATCCGCTATGATTGATTCGCTGTATTTCTCTGCCTACTGACGGCTTGTGGTGTGTCTGCTGCCTTTTTCGTACCATGGCAGCGTAACATGTAAACCCCACGCCACAGAGAGGTGTCAATTTGGAGAAAATATTACTGGTAACTGCATCCAAGAAAAGTGCGGATATGCTTCTGGAGCTGATACAGGCCGGTGGACAGCGGCCGGATCGAATTCTGGTCACCAGCTCCTGTAATGAAGCGCGCCGCGTTTTAATTGAAAATAATGTTGATCTGATTCTCATCAATGCGCCGCTCACAGACGAATTCGGGCATGAATTCGCCGTGCATGCCTGTCACACCACAACAGCAGGCGTTCTGATGCTTGTCAAATCGGATCTTGCGGATTCTGTCGCGGAACGCGTGGAAACCGATGGTGTTTTTGTCATCACCAAGCCGATTTCCCGCCCGCTTTTTTATCAGACACTGCATCTTGTCAATGCCTCGCGTATGCGCGTCTATACGCTGCAAAAGGAAAACCGCCTGCTGCGCCAGCGCATTGAGGATATCCGTGTCATTGACCGCGCCAAATGTATGCTCATCGCGGAACGACATATGAGCGAACCGGAAGCGCATGCCTACATAGAAAAACGTGCCATGAATTACCGACAGACTAAGCGCGATGTCGCAGAGGAAATCATCCGCTCCTTCTGACTTACTTTTCTTTTTGCAAAAAAAGAAAAGTAAGCAAAAGAAAAACGTCTGTCTGGAATCCGTCTGCCATACTGGGCAGCCGGATTCTCCCCCACCCACATAATCTCCCCCCTTAACACTTTTTTATAAAAAAAAAACAAAAAAAAAAAACCTCTCTGGAGTCCCTCTTCGCTACTGTGCGGCGGGGGTTTCCCCCCCCCCCATACATTACATCCCAACAGCACAC
>CALYTA010000186.1 GCA_945486175.1 uncultured Clostridia bacterium
AAAATCTGTCTGTAATCCAAACTCATATTGCCACCTCATATCCTGCCGCTGCCAGAACCTCGCGGATCTGCTCCAGCGGCAAATGCTGGCCATATACGACAATGCGTCCGCTGTCCAGCGTGATGTCCGTCCGTGTAATATCGGGAATGCCCGCGAGCAGCTGCCGGACCTGCTTCACGCAGCAGCGCGCGCTCATGCCGTTGACGGTCAGCTCGACACAGCTTTCCTGTGCCCGCAGCCCGTCATAAATGGCGCGCAGGCGGTCGCGCGTGTTGCACGACGGGTCATCCAGCACGCGGTTGAGCATGGCGGACAGGTAATACCCCACCGCGCGCCCCTGCGCGCCCCACGCAATCAGGTCGTTCCCGTTCACCGCGAGGTCTCGGCGCGTCAGGCAGCTGTCCTCTGTCAGCACCTGCTCCAGCAGCTGTTCGGTTTCCAGCAGTTCCGTCAGGTTCTGCGGTGTGGTGCCCTGTCCGATGCCGTCTGCCTTTTTGACGGCGAGCAGAGCACGGAAGGTCTCCTCCCCGTGTACGGCCAGCTTGCGCCGCACATGGCGCGTGTTGTGTCCGAGCGGTGTGTCATGATGCCGCACCAGATACAGCAGCTGCTGCTCCATCTGTGCCGGCAGGCGCAGGTGCTGCCGCACAATCTGTTCCGCCAGCTCGCGCGAGCGCACGGGATGGCCGTAAAAATGCCCGACGCCGCGTTCATCGCGGCTGAACGTATCCGGCTTGCCGACATCGTGCAGCAGCGCTGCCAGACGCAGCAGCGGGTCAGGGCGGATGCCCTCCACCGCGCGCACGGAATGCTCCCATACTGTATATTTATGATAGCCATTGTGCTGGTCAAACCCAATCATCGGCTGAATTTCCGGCAGAATCTGCGCGATAATGTCGGAAAATTCCATCAGCACCGCGCCGACATGCGCACCGCACAGCAGCTGCAGCAGCTCGGCGGTAATGCGCTCGGCAGAGACCTGCGCCAGCCGTGCCCGGTTGCGGTGCAGCGCCGCAGCCGTATCCGGCTCGACGGAAAACCCGCGCTGCGCGGCAAACCGCAGCGCGCGCAGGATGCGCAGCGCGTCCTCCTGCAAACGCGTGTCGGGGTCACCGACACAGCGGATGCACTGGCGCCGCAAATCCGCCTGTCCGCCAAACGGGTCGCACAGGCCGCGCACCGGGCTCCACGCCATCGCATTGATGGTAAAATCCCGGCGTGCCAGATCGCATTCGATGTCATCTACAAACGACACGCTGTCCGGCCGCCTGCCGTCGGAATACGCGCCCTCCGTGCGGAAGGTCGTGACCTCGACCGGCTCACCATCCAGCAGGACGGTCACAGTCCCGTGTTTCAGCCCCGTTTCAATGACTGTCCGGTCTGCAAACAGCTGTTCCACCTGTTCCGGCCGCGCTGCCGTGCACACATCATAATCGTGCGGCTGTCTTCCCGCCAGCCGGTCGCGCACGGCACCGCCGACCACATACGCCGGACAGCCTGCCGCTTCCAGCCTGTCCAGCGCCGCACGGATCGACGCAGGCAGGTCAAATTCCAATTGCCCCATCTTCAGCGCCGCAGCCCATTATACGGCTTCTTCTGCTTCAGCTTGCGCTTGTTGCCGTTTTCGTCCATAATGACGGTATTGTCCAGCTGCGCCTTGAGATTGGCGCGGTATTCTGCAATATATTCATCCCGCAGCTGTTTCTGCTCCGCCTTTTCCTCCGGGGTCAGGCCCTCTGCCTTGGATTTTCTGGCGAGTATATTGATGCGGTCGATTTTCTGTTGATCCATATGTGGATTCCCTCCGATTTTTGTTTCTGTTTCGGTTTTATTATATCGTTTTCCGCCATCTCTGGCAAGTACGGATGCACCGATGCTTGACACGATTTCCTACTTATGATAACGTAATACTCAGAATCATACATCTTTTTACAGAGTTTAAAACAGATAGAAAGGATTGTTTTCCCATGAGACCAGAAACCGCTTGTATCCATGCCGGCTATGAGCCGGGCAACGGCGGTGCACGCGCACTGCCGGTTTACCAGTCCACAACCTTTACATTTGATTCCACCGAGCATGTCGGCGCACTGTTCGACCTGACCGCAGGCGACGCCTTCTATACCCGTCTGGGCAATCCGACCGTCGATGCCGTAGAAAAGAAAATTGCGGCACTTGAGGGCGGTGTCGGTGCACTGTGCACCTCATCCGGCCAGGCTGCTTCGATGCTGTCCATCCTGAACATCGCGCAGGCAGGCGACCACATTCTCTGCTCCTCTGCGATTTACGGCGGCACATTCAACCTGTTCGGCGTCACGCTGAAAAAGCTGGGCATTGAGGTCACATTTATCGACGAAGACGCTTCGCTCGAGGAGCTTCAGGCACTCATCCAGCCGAATACCAAGGCAGTTTTCGGTGAGACCATCGCAAACCCGGCACTGACTGTGCTCGACATCGAAAAGATGGCACAGCTCGCCCACAACAATGGCATTCCGCTGATTGTGGACAACACCTTTGCAACACCGATCCTGTGCCGTCCGTTCGATTTCGGCGCGGATATCGTCGTACATTCCACCACCAAGTACATGGACGGCCATGCCGTACAGATGGGTGGTGTCATTGTTGACAGCGGCAGGTTCGACTGGGGCGCTTCCGGCAAGTTCCCGGGACTGACCGAACCGGATGCCTCCTATCACGGCCTGCGCTATACCGAAGCATTCGGTGAAGCGGCATATATCACCAAGGCACGTGTCCAGCTGATGCGCGACATGGGCACCTGCCAGACCCCGATGGGCGCATTCCTGCTCGACCTCGGCTTGCAGACACTGCCGCTGCGCATCCGCCAGCACAGCAAGAACGCGCTGACCGTCGCAGAATATCTGGAGCAGCAGCCGGATGTCGAGTTCATCAATTATCCCGGCCTTGCATCCGACAAGTATCACGCACTGGCTGAAAAGTATCTGCCGGAAGGCACAGCGGGCGTCATCTCGTTCTCCATCAAGGGCGGACGCGAGCGCGCGGCGAAATTCATCGACAGCCTCAAGCTGGTATCGCTCGAGGTACATGTCGCGGATATCCACAGCTGCATCCTGCATCCGGCAACGGCGACCCACCGCCAGCTGACCGACGAGCAGCTGGTTGCCTGCGGCATCACGCCGGGTCTTGTCCGCCTGTCTGTCGGTCTGGAAAATGTCGAGGATATTCTGGACGACATCAAGCAGGCCTTTGCAGCTATCGCAGAGTAAGTTTTCCCAATCCATACGCAAAACTGCCATCCGAAATTCGGATGGCAGTTGTTTTTTGCGCGAATGTATTTTTCCGGTGAACGGGTTGTATGCTCAGTCAATCGCAAAAAAGCGTTTGCCGTTCTCTGTTGTAATGCGCTCGACCTCTTCTACGGCCAGACCCTTGAAATCCGCAACCTGCTCCGCAACGCGGTGGACAAACAGCGAGCTGTTGCGCACGCGCTTTGCCTGCAAGCGCTCCGGCTCGGGCGTCAGATATGGGCTGTCCGTCTCGATCATGATGCGGTCCATCGGCAGGTTTTCAATAATATGCCGCGCTTTTTTCGCCTTGCCATAGGTGATGACGCCGGTGAACGAAAGATACCAGCCGAGCTTTATAATCTCTTTTGCGGTTTCCAGGCTGCCGGAATAGCAATGGTATACGCCGCGCAGGTCGGCATATTCCCTGACGATGTTAAAACAGTC
>CALYTA010000187.1 GCA_945486175.1 uncultured Clostridia bacterium
AGGGCCGCCAGCATGGCATATTCAGCCAGACGTTTTGTCTTTATCATCCATTGCTCCTTTTCACAGTGTATTCAGGACGCCACAATATCCGGCGCCGCGCTTCCTTCCGTTTTCCCTTCGATGGCAACAACCACCTCATTGGGCAGGCAAATAATGCTTTCTCCCGCGTGCCGGATATGACCCTGATGCACGCACAGTTGGTCCGGGCAGCTCGCGTCCTCCAGCCAGACTTCCCCGTCCTGTATTACGAGTGCATTCATCCCGCCGTTGGCGCCCTCAATACGATACTCCGTGTTCCGGCTCTGTGAAAACTCCGCAATCGTTTCTCCGGAAATGCGTACGATAACCGTGTCTCCGTCGGTTCGCCCCAGTGCAAGAGCGGAGCCAAACAGCAGGCTGCCCGCCAGAAGACCGCAAATCAAAATAATATCCTGTTTTTTCAGCTTCACGTAAAATCCTCCCGTCAGGCAGAGTGCCCCGACCGGAACCCCCGGCCGAGGCATACTGTTTGTGTTACCTGTTACTCGTTATTCGCCCTTTACCGCATTCTGCACTGCCTTCACAATCGCATGGGAGGAGCAGGTTGCAGTGGAAACGGCGTCGCATTCTATAGAAGAGAGTTCAGAGACGCTTTTGCCGGTCAGCTGTGCGGCAATACCTGCGTTCGAGCCTCTGCCGTTCATTGCTCTGTTGAAGTAGGTCAGATTTTCGTCGTCGATTGTGCAGCCGGTGTTCAGCGCAATCGACTTGATGACATCATTCTCTACAACAACATCAATCGTGATATCATATGCATCAAAGTCCAGGAACTCATCCGGCTCCGTGGTCGCGGTTCCGGTCAGCGTCTGCTCATTGCTCGGAACAGACAGCGTAAAGGTCAGGTTGTTTGCATATCCGGTAGCTGTGACCTCTACGGAATAGCTCTTGCCCGCTTCAAAAACAGCTGTCTCACCGGACTTTGCTTCCAGATTGATTGTACCGTCAGCATTGATGATCGTGATGGCACCGCGTCCGCTCGCGATGTAGCTGTCTTCATCTACCTTGACGCTTTCAATGCTGGACAGGTATGCTGCGAACTCTTCGTCGGAAACGCCGTCCGCCTTGACCAGGCTGATTGTTTCCTCATCATAAACAGCAACAACCGCCTCCGTCGTCAGCTGGAAGTCCGTGGAATAAGACGAATACTTGCCGCTTTCGTCGGTCATGGTCATCGTATATGTGCCAATTGCCGGTGTGCTGGTCCATGTAAGAGTCGTGCCGTCACAGCTTGCACCCTCGAGCGCAGTTCCCGCAGCGTCGGTAACTGCGTACTTTGCCTGATAGTCTTCCGGCATGCCGGTCAGGGTGACCGCCGCACTGTGGCTGTCCACATCCGCATTCGCTACAGAGAAGGTATGCTCAAACTTGATCGGTACATAAACGTCATCCAGCGGAAGCTCAAAAATACCCTTGCTGGTGTAGTAGGTGACCTCCCTGATGGTCTGTCCCATCATGGATGCATAGTGCTCCGAAGAGGTCGGGCAGCCGTGAATCGCATCCGTAAAGCCGGTGCACCACGCAAGATCCGTGACACGCCAGATATTTTCCAGATGGCGCAGGCCATAGTCATTTTGATCCGTGCTGATGACCACGCCATATACCTGATCGGTGCTTGCATCAATCGCATCGAAGCCGTCCAGGACCATCTCGTAGTCGCCGTAACTGCTCTCCGTGGTCAGCTCTGCTGTCACGCCCGAAACCGTCTGGACATCGCCCTGAATCTTGCCGAAGGAAAGGCTGCCATCCTCATTCAGAGTAACTTCCTTGTAGCAATCCGGCTCCTCGCGCATGACATAATATGCATAGCTCGGGTTCTCGAACAGCGCGTCGATGCCCTCATAGGTCGCCGTGCTCGTCTGTCCGCGGTTGGTGACCGTGATCTCGACCGAATCCGCATCGGTCACCTGCTTGTACCCGGCAAGGTCTTTCAGCGTAACGCCTTCGCCGAGCTTAACCGGGAAAGTGATACCGGTGATGTCAGAACCATCGCTGTTGACATGATACGAACCGCCCACCAGCGATTTTGTTCTGGTCTTATTCAGCGTAGCAGAGGTAAAGGCATCAACCTTTTTGTCGTTGTTTACCTCCGCCGCATAGAATTCGCTATACGGGATATTCATGGTCACATATACATCGCCAGACTGCTGTGCAAGGCACTTGTTGAGCATCACAATGGCCTCTGCACGGGTCATGCTCTTGCCCGTCTGAATGGTCACGCTGCCGTCAGCCGCCTCATAGCCTGCAATCAGACCTTCGCGCACCAGTGCGCCGACATACGGCACTGCCCAACCCGGAACAGCATCCGCATCCGCAAAGCCCTTCAGATCCTCGCGGGTTCCGTCGCATTCCAGTCCGAGCATGTTGGCGACCATCGTAAAGCCCTCTGCACGCGTGAGATTTTTATTCGGTGCCATTGTGGTCCCGCTGGTGCCCTTCATATATCCGGCCTGCAATGCCACACTCAGATCATCATAAAACCAGTCTTTTTCCGAAACATCTGTGTAACGGGCGATCTCTGCGCTGCCTTCGTTGTACTGCTTGACTTCATTCGCAATTGCAGAAAACTCCGCGCGGGTAATGGTGTTATCCGGCTTGTAAATACCGTCTCCGTAGCCCGCAAGATATCCCTTGTCAATAAACTCCTGAAGGGTCGCTTCCGCCCAGTGTCCGGTAATATCCGAATTGGCCGCCAGCGCCGCGCCGCTGCTGAGCAGCATGCCGCCTGCGGTCACAATGCTGCATGCACGTACTGCAAATCTGTTGTTCTTTTTCACGTTACATTCCTTTCTGTCCGCGTGTACTGTTGTTAGTATCAACTAACTTTCTTTGAAAAAAGCAGTTGCGTGGAGAAAAAAACTCCACGCAACTTTTCTTCATATTATTTTTGACAGGTAAATTATAGCGCACCTTTAGTTAGTTGTCAACAATTTTTTCCATCTTCCGGACACATGCCTCCGGCAGCTCCGTCAGCAGGACACAGGCCGCCTGCTGTGCCTCCTGCGTGCTGAGCGGCAGTCCTGCCCGTATCAGGCATGCCGCGAGGTTGTTCACACACCGCTCGTACTGTCCGGCTGTCTGCCTGCCGTATTCCGTCAGATGCACCTTGCCATATGGCTGCTGAATGACCAGCTCTTTGTCACGAAAAACAGCGACAATGCGCGCCGCAGATGCCTTTTTAACATGCAGAATATTCGCGATCTCTGTCAGCCGAATGTCATTTCCGATCTTTGACAGCTCGTACATTGTCAATAAGTAGCGCAGATGTGTGCTCGTCAGTTCCATCTACCTGCCTCCCCTTGCTTCCTCCGGCGTATATGGTCGTCGGAAAATGCAATTTATTAGTTTAAGCTAACTGTTTTTCAGCATACCACACATCAATTGGGATGTCAATCACTCCGGGCAAATTTTTAATCCTATGCTAACTTTTTGAATCTTTGTTCCTGTTTTATTCAGAAACATTTTTACCCAACTGTGCTATTTTTCCAAAGGAAGAACAAAAAAGTCCGCGTCCTGTACACACAGAAACGCAGACCTCTGAATTTATCTTGTCAGCCCGTAAAAGCCGATTCGCGCAGCAGCTCCTGTTCGGCAAACAGATCATCGACCGCCTTCCGGTATGCCGCCAGTGTCTGTGCCTTCCGAATTTTTTTGGC
>CALYTA010000188.1 GCA_945486175.1 uncultured Clostridia bacterium
GCCAGTAATCTCAACAAATTCTTTGGTTTTTCGTGTCGCTCTCGTTGAGTGCCTGTATATAATACCACTCCGTGCACAGGATGTCAACAAAAAATTTCAGAAAATCCGATGTTTTTCTTAAAAACCTTCAAATTCTACACTCCTGCATCATAAAACCAGCCGCCGGGCGCAGATAGGTTCTCCCCTGCTGCCTGGCGGCTTTTATCTTCTATTATTAGCACTGTCCTTTTATGCTTCATTCATTCTCTGGTCGATTTTCTCCATCTTAACCGCGCTGTCCTTGTCATCCAGCAGCATTTCCGCAATATCGGAGCAGTATTCGCCGATGCACTCCAGATCATGCAGGACATCGGTAAACGCGACGGTATTTTCCGGTGAGCATGAGCCAAGATTCAGGCGCTCCATATGCCTGCGGCTCAGGCGGCGTTCCAGATCTTCGACACTTTCCTGCTGGTGCACGACCTGACGCGCGGTCTCAGGATCACTGTCATGCAGTGAGCGGATGGTCAGGCGCAGCATCTCCTGGACATGGTTGAAGCCTTCTTCCAATTCTCCCATGGCCTCTTCCGTGAAGGTATACTCCTTTTCACGCTTGAGCTTTGCAAAATTGGTGATGCTGGTGTACTGATCGCCAATGCGTTCGATATCGCTGGCAGCACGGATCATTCCTGCCACGCGCTGCGACTGCCCCTGTGTCAGCTTGCCCGTCTTGCACAGGCTGGACAGATAATTGGTAATGCTGTCCTGCAGGATATCAACCACATCCTCCAGGTCATCCACAGCACTCATTGCTTCTTTATCGCCATTCAGGAACGCCTTTTTCGCATGGCCTGCCATTTCAGTAACATATTCCGTGATACGGGTCAGTTCGAGTACGGCAAGACGCATCGCTGCTTCCGGCTGCTTCAGGACATTGGTATCCAGGAATTTTGTCAGATACAGGGGCTGCTCTGCGGCCTGCTGCTTGCCTTCCGGGATCAGCTTCATGACGATTTTCACCATAAGCGGGATAAGCGGCAACCAGATAATCGTATTGGTAATATTAAAGAAGGTATGTGCGTTTGCAATCTGGCGCGAAATGACCTCAATTTCCGGGCCCTTCGGCGAGATAAACTGGATAAACTTTGCATACCACGGGATAAAGCACATAAACACAACCGTACCGGTAACATTAAAGACGCAGTGCGCTGCGGCTGTGCGCTTTGCATTTTTGGACTGTCCGACAGACGCCAGCAGTGCCGTAATGGTTGTACCGATATTATCACCCAGCAGAATCGGGATTGCTCCGGTCAGGCCCAGAATACTGGTTACACCATCCGCCATCGGCTGCGAAGCAAAGTTCTGCAGCACGGCAATTGTCGCAGAGCTAGACTGTACAACCAGCGTCATCAGGGCGCCGACACATACTCCCAGAATCGGGATATCTGCCACGCGTTCAATCATGCTCAGGAATACCGGGCTGTCTGCGAGCGGCTTCATGACATTGCTCATCGTCGTGATGCCGACAAACAGCAGGCCGAAAGCAAAGATGGACTGTCCGATATTCTTAATGGATTCCTTCTTTGGGAAGAAATAGAGGACGAAGCCGATGAATACAATCGGCCAGATAAAATCATCAATTTTAAATGCAATGATCTGTGCAGTCATCGTCGTGCCGATGTTCGCGCCGAAAATAACCGAAATTGCCTGCGGCAATGTCATCAGCCCTGCACTGACAAAGCCGATCGCCATGACAGTTGTCGCCGAACTGCTCTGTAATACAGCCGTAACTAGCGCGCCTGCCAGCATGCCGACAACCGGATTTTTGGTCAGAATACTCAGCACTTTCTTCATTTTTTCACCGGCTGCCTTTTGCAGACCCTCGCTCATCAGGTTCATGCCGTAAATAAACACGGCCAGACCGCCGAGCAAGCCGGTAATGGTCGTTACCATTTCACTGTTCATAAATTTTCTCCTTTTATCATTCCTGGTATCATCCTAACAGGCGCATGTAAAGTTTTCGCCCTGTTCTATGTAAAGTTTTTGTATGGTTTTTTACACAAAAACCGAAAAACATACCTGAAAATGCTCAGTTCTTTGAAGAAAATTTTACTTTGAACAGTTATTTTGTGTTTTTTTGTGTCAAAATCCTAATTTTTACCTGACTTCGGATTTTCCCGCGTTTTACAATAATTCCTGCGTAATAATAGAGGTATTGACATAGACAACCGGCTGCTTCACGCTGTGTCCATAGACCAGCAGTTCATGCAGGATCATGATTGCACGGTAAACCTGCCCTGAAAAATCCTGTTCTATGACAAAGTCAATCCGCCCGCTGCGCAGCGAACGCCGCGCCTCCGGTGTCAGGTCATTGACAATGACAGCAACCCGCCGCCGCACGCGCGCAAGCGCATCCACACAGGCCCGCACATTTTCTGTCGCCATATAAATTCCATGCAGGTTCGGATTGTCCTCTATCGCACGCCGCACAGTATCATAGGTCAGATCATACTGCTCATAGCACTCTGCCAATTGATAGCTGTCGGATGCAAAGCCAAATTCCTTCCAGCGTTCCAGAAAGCCCTCTGCCCGCATGCGGTGAGAACGGAATTCCATGTTGCCTGTGACAACAAGCAGCTGGTCGCGCGGTGAAATGCAGCGCGCCATCAGTCCTGCGGCAATGCGGCCGGACTTGATTAAATCCTGCCCTACATGGCACACACGCGCGCTGTCCGGCAGGTCGGAATTATAGGTAACCACAACCACACCCGCCCGATGCAGCCGATCAATCTCCGCTGCTATATAAATGTTATCCGGCACATTGAGCACCAGACCGCGCACGCCCAATTCCAGCATCTGCTCGCACAGGCGGATATATTCCTCATCCGAGCGGCTGTTCATGCGCCGCACTTCCAGTACAACCTTTCCCGCATTGATCTCGCGCGCAGCCATTTGCACACCGCGCAGCGTGCCGTTGGTAAAATATTCATCCTGCCAGTACGCGACGATGACACCGATACAGATCCGGTCTCCGCCCGCAAACCGCTCATCCTTTCGATAGCCGGTTTCCTCGATGATGCGCAGGACGCGCGCGCGCACCTCCGGACTGACATCCGGCTGATTGTTCAATACCCGGCTGACTGTCCCGCGCGAGACACCCGCCAGCGCAGCAATACTTCGTACCGTATGCTTCATATGCTCTCCTCCCATCTATTCCAGTATACCACAGTCCGCTGTATTTTTGTCACGCGTCACGGAAATTTCAGGCAGTATTTCAGCCTTTCATTGTTGACAATGCATGAATTAGAAAATAACTTTTAAGCATGTATACAAAGCGTTTCTGCGCGTATTGACTTCTTTTTTAAAACATTATACAATACAGGCACAACAGAGAAAACGCAAGCGGACCCGCAGAGGATTCCCAAAAACAGCACGATAAATTTGGAGGTATTGTCATGAAAAAGATCAAGGTTGGCATCGCAGGTCTTGGCCGTCTGGGCAAGGTACATGCAAACAATATTGCATTCAAAATCCCGAACGCGGAACTGACCGCAGCCTGCTCGATTGTTCCGGCTGAGCTGGAATACGCACAGAAGGAGCTGGGCGTCACCGACGTCTACACCGATTTCCGCGAAATGCTCGCAAAGGCTGACATCGATGCCGTTGCTATTGTCACCACCTCTTCCGAACACTGCTGGCAGATTGAAGC
>CALYTA010000189.1 GCA_945486175.1 uncultured Clostridia bacterium
GCCCGCAGCAATCGCTTCGTCGATCTGTGCGGTGGTAGTCACGGTGCCTGCGCCGACGATCATGTCCGGGCAGGTTTCCTTCATCAGCTTAATGGCGAGCGGTGCGCCTGCCGCGCGGAAGGTGACCTCAGCTACCGGTACGCCGCCCTCACACAGTGCCTTTGCCAGCGGAGCCGCATCGCGGACCGGATTGTTCAGCTTGATTACCGGTACAACACCGATATCGGAAATTGCCTGATTCATTGCATTCATTTTATTTCCCTCCAAGTGTGTTTTGAATTATGAAACTGCGTTTTGTATTTCCCTTTTCTGTCTATTATTATATACCCCTTGCATAAAAAAACAAGCGGAAATTCGTGAATTGATTGACAAAAATATCTTGTATTTTTTATGAAAAACAGATAAAATAGAAACAAAGTTTCATAATTCAAAACAACAAGGAGATTGACTATGGCTGAAAAGAGTTCCCCCGTGCAGTCGCTTGACCGTGCATTTGATATCATGGAGCGACTTTGCGAAGCGCGCGACGGGCTGACCATCCACACACTCACTGAGATGACCGGGCTTCACAAGAGTACCGTGCACCGGATGCTGTCTGCTATGGTAACGCGCGGCTATGTACGAAAGGATGAGGAGACAAACAAATACCGCATGACAACGCGCCTGTACGCACTGGCAGGACAGGTCGTGGAAAACCTCGATCTGGTCCAGATTGCCCGCGGGCCAATGGAGCACCTGCGCAATGAGGTCGGGGAGACCGTACATCTGGTCGTGCCGGATGGCAGCGACATTGTCTATGTCCACAAGGTGGAGGCGGAAAACAGCGCCATCCGCATGTTTTCGCGCATTGGCATGCGCCGCCCGATGTACTGCACCGGTGTGGGCAAGGCAATTCTTGCCAGCCTGAGCGATGAGGAAGTGAATGCAATCTGGGAACAGAGCGACATCCAGCCGTATACGCAGCATACGATTGTCACGCGGGAACGCCTGCAGGATGTGCTCGGCGCGATCCGCCGCCGCGGGTATGCGTTTGACAACGAGGAAAACGAGCTCGGTGTGCGCTGTATTGCGGCGGCAATCTATGACTACACGGGCCGCGCCTGCGGCGCAATTTCGCTCAGCGCCCCGCTGATGCGCATGACGGATACCTATCTGGCACAGCTCCAGCCGCATCTGATGGCGGCGCGTGACCGCATCTCGCGCGACATGGGCTGGATGGGATGACGTGACCTTTGTCCCGACAAAACAAATCCCTCCCGCCATCGGCGGAAGGGATTTGCTGTTTTTTATGGGATTTTCCGCAAAGGAATCAAAATCAGTAGCTCAGGCCGAAATTGAGTTCATAATAATTGCCGGCAGCGTCGCGGTACGCATATGCCTTGCCGTTTTCGTCCTTGAGTGCGTCGGGCATGTACAGATCCTTGTCATAACCCGGGACATCGTTCGGGCTGACACAGCGGCCCTCCGCATCGACTGCGAGAACCTCGTCTCCGCGCGGCAGCGTAATGGGCAGCTTGCCGGTTGCCGCATACCGTCCGAGCATGACATCGATGGTTGCGGAGAGATAGGTATCGTAACCTGCGGTGAGCGCATCGACATGCGGCTCAACGTTGCCGACCTGCCATGCGAGTGTGAAATTGATGTTTGCAATGACCTTGCCGCCATTTGCATGGACTGCTGCTGCGATTTCCGCGATGCGATTTGCACCGGGCAGTGTGGTCTCCGTATGTGTCTCTGCGACCGGGCAGCCCTTCTCATCGACATTCGGAACCGTCTTGTCTTCACAGATATCGAGCTCCAGATAGCCCGGCGTAGCATTGAAGTATTCGCCGGAGGACGGGGAGAGCATCAGGACAGCATAATCCGCCTGCGCAGGATCATCGACGATGACAGCGCCTTTCAGCAGCTTTTTCAGCTCAGCAGTATCCTTTTCCGCAAGCTCCGGCTGTTTGTAGAACGCTTCGGCATAAACCTTCCTGCCGGTGAGCTTGTCTGCGGTCAGCGGCAGCGTGCCGTCGTTTTTCAGCAGGGTTACGCTCTTGCGGTGTGCATCCATTGCATTTGCCCAGTCAGTTTCGTTGGCGGTGACAGCCTTTGCATTCACCGGGTCGCGGTACGGGTTGTCAAACATGCCGAGCGCGAACATCTCGGTCATCGTGCGGGTGACAGCGCGGTCAAGCGCTTCCTCAGTCAGCTCGAGATCCTCTCTGCGGAAGCCGTCCGGGACAGGATGGGTGTCATAATAGCCGTTCTTTGCGCGTTCCAGCGCTTCCTTGCCGTAATCGACGTCAAACAGGCCGCTGATCAGGTCAACGCCGCCGTTGTTCAGTGCAAACGCAATGCGCTCCGGCTGGTCAAGCATTTCAACACCCCAGCCCATGTTGTGGACAATGCCGGTGTCCGAGTTGATGTAGCCCTTGAAGCCCATCTGCCCACGCAGCATGCCATCAATAAACGGCTTGTTGTATGCGAAGCCAAACGGCTGCATTTCCATCGGCTGGCCGTTTTTATCTGTCTGCGGTGCGCTCTTTTCAGCGGACGGCTTGGAATAATACGGCATGACAGCGGATGCATTGTTGTCCACTGCGACCTGGAAGGCCGGGATATGGTATTTCTGCAGGCTGCCCTCGGTGGCATAGACATTCCACTGTCCTGCGGCATAGTGCGGATCAAAGCCGTTTTCACGTGCGCCGCCGCCCGGGAAATGCTTGACCGTCATGGCAACGCCATCGGTGGTGACGCCGTCCTTACTGCCCTGGATGCGCGGGAGAATGTGCTCAAAAATCTCACAGATCAGATCCGGATCCTCGCCGAAGGTGCCATAGGTGCGCTGCCAGCGCGGGTCGGTCATGACATCCGCCATGTACATATATCCTTTGCGCAGGCCGGTTGCGTTCCAGCTGCGGCGGATTGCATCGGCAAACTGATCGGCAACTTCAATGCTGTCGCCCTTGATGGCAGCGGCAATGCCCAGTGTGCCCGGCCAGGTGGCAAAGACGCCGGAGGCATCGTTCATGCCGAATACGGGGATTGCGTGCTCATTGCGCGAGTTGGAGGCAGCCTGTACCGGTACAAAGTGCTCGCACTCTTCTGCGACAGCCTGCATTTGGTTCAGGAAGTCAGTCAGATATTCCGCGTCAGGATTGGCGCGCAGAATGAAATGCCGTGCCCACCAGTCCTTCAGAAGGACAGAGGTGCTGGGCAGGTGCTGTTCGCCGAAGATGGTCTTGCCATGCATTTCGCCCTCGTCCAGAAGGCCGGATTCATCCAGCTGGCTCTTGTCCTTCTGCGACTCGCCGGTACGCCAGTCTGAAATAAAAATCTGTCCCAGCTTTTCCTCTGTGGTGAGCGTCTGCGCATAGGCGCGGGCACGTTCCTCTGCGGGCAGACGCCAGTCTGCGACCGGGTTTAGCGTGCCGGAGCCGTCGATGTCCTTGAAATAACAGCCGTCCTGTTCAATAACACGGCGTGAAACCGTGCCCATGACCGGCCCGTTTGCATTTTTGTAGTATGTTACGTGCTCTGAAGCCTTTTTTGCCATGTAATTTCCTCCTATCCATATCCCGTCTGCAGCCAGGATGAAATGATGAATTATTCGGGATACAAAGAGTAACCCGATGCCTGTTTTTATTATAACATGTTAATTTGAGGCAAAACGGGGCAATTT
>CALYTA010000190.1 GCA_945486175.1 uncultured Clostridia bacterium
CGACAAAAAGCGAAACCAGGGGTTTTGAGGGGGAACAATTACTGATTATCTTCAATGTACTTGACGATATCACCGATTGTGTTCAGCTTCATAGCTTCCTCATCCTCAATGGTGATGTCGTAGTTTTCCTCAAGATCCATCATCAGCTCAACGATGTCCAGGGAATCAGCCTTCAGGTCTTCCTTGATGCTGGTGTTCTCGTTCAGCGTGCTGACATCTACGTCAAACTTGTCTGCAAGCAGTTCGCAAATCTTTTCGTACATAACTCATTCTCCTTTATGTCTTATAAATTTGTATCGTTGAAAACTCCGATTTTCCGGAATTTATCATACCGTTGCTGGCGCAAAGCGTCGCCCGACATGCTCTCCAGCCGCTTCAGGGAATCGGTCAGGGCGGATTTGATGTTGCGGAAATATGCTGTGCGGCTTCTTCCTTCACTGATGATACCCTCGATCATGCCGAAGCGGTACAGGTCACGCGCCGTGATCTGCAATGCCTCTGCCGCCTCCAGCTCGCGCGAAGCATCCTTCCACAGGATGCTGGCACAGCCGCGCGGCGAAATGACCGAATAAATCGCGTTCTGCATCATATATACTTCATTTGCCACAGCGATGGCAAGTGCGCCGCCGCTGCCGCCTTCACCGGTAACGATGGACACGACCGGCGTGCGCAGGCCCATAAATTCATACAGGTTGCGTGCAATCGCCTCGCCCTGTCCGCGCTCCTCCGCGCCGACGCCGCAGAAGGCGCCTGCCGTATCGACAAAACAGATCACGGGGCGGTGGAATTTTTCCGCCTGCCGCGCCAGACGCAGCGCCTTACGGTAGCCTTCCGGATGTGCCATGCCGAAATTGGCCTCGATGTTCTCCGCCGTGGTATGGCCCTTCCGCTGGCCAATCACGGTCACCGGCGTGCCGTTGAGGCGGGCAATGCCGCCCAGCATCGCGCGGTCATCGCCATACAGACGGTCACCGTGCAGCTCGATAAAGTCGTGAAAAACTTCGTTTACAATGTCATCTATATTCGGACGCGCGGCATCATGGATGACGCGCAGCTGCTTTTCCATATTCTGTTCCATGCTCATTCCCCCCGCTTTGCCTTGCAGCCGTGCATGGCGAGCAGGTCACCAAGCGTCTGCTTCATGCGGCTGCGCGGTACAATGGCGTCACAGAAGCCGTGCTCAAGCACAAATTCTGCGGACTGGAATTCCTCCGGCAGCTTTTCGCCGATGGTGCCCTCAATAACACGCCGTCCGGCAAAGCCGACCGTCGCGCCCGGCTCAGCCAGTATGATATCACCCAGCATGGCAAAGCTCGCCGTTACGCCGCCTGTCGTCGGATCGGTCAGCACTGTGATGTACAGTCCGCCCGCTTCCGAATGCTTTGCAACTGCGCCGCTGACCTTCGCCATCTGCAGCAGGGAGAACATGCCCTCCTGCATGCGTGCGCCGCCGGAGCAGGTGAACAGGATGACCGGGAGCGCTTGCTCCGCGGCATATTCAAACAGCCGCGTCAGCTTTTCGCCGACAACGCTGCCCATCGATGCCATCATAAAATGGCTGTCCATCACGCCGATGCATGTCTTCATGCCGCCAATGCGGCATGTGCCGGTCACAACTGCGTCATTCATGCCGGTCTTTTCGCGCAGGGCGTCAATTTTCTCGGCATAGCCTTCAAAATGAAGCGGATCTGCCGTCTGCAGCGAGCCGAACAGCTCGTGGAACGAATCGCGGTCTGCAATCTGCCGGATGCGCGTGCGCGCCAGCAGGCGGCCATGTGCGCCGCAGGTCGGACAGACATACAGGTTTTTGCCATATTTCGCGGCGGAAAGCTGTGCGCCGCACTTCTTGCATGCCACGGATACGGGGCTGTCCTTCTGTTCTGTTTTGGACTTGATCTGTCTGGAATTTTCCCGCGTCTTAGGAAATAAATCAATCAGCACTGTTAGCCCTCCAAGCAACACTGTATCTCAGTGTTTTGTATCAAACGTGCCGTCTTCTATCGAATTTGTGTGAAACTGAGCCGTTTCAAACGCTTCCGACAGCAGGATAGACAGCTGATAGTCTGTGTTGGTGACAATGCCCTCAAACAGCATTTCCGACAGTGCGCGCTTCATGCGCGCAAGCGCCTGCGCACGGTCACAGCCGAACGCAATCAGCTTCCCTATCATACTATCATAAAACGGCGGAATTGTATACCCCTGATAAACGGCGGTATCTACGCGCACACCTGCACCGCCCGCCAGATGCATCGACTGAATCGTGCCCGGCTGCGGACGGAACTGCGCGTCCTCCGCATTGATACGGCACTCAATCGCGTGCCCGCGCCGCGGCACATCCTCCTGCACGATGTCCAGCTTTTCGCCGGATGCAATGCGCAGCTGCCATGCGACAAGGTCAATGCCCGTGATCGCCTCGGTGATTGGGTGCTCGACCTGAATGCGCGTGTTCATCTCGCAGAAATAGAAATTCTGCTCGCTGTCGACGAGAAATTCAACCGTGCCCGCGCCGACATAGCCCGCGCGCTTCGCCAGACGCACTGCACAGTCGCACATGCTGCGGCGGTGCTCCTCATCCAGGAACGGCGAGGGGGCTTCCTCAATCAGCTTCTGATGGCGGCGCTGAATGGAGCATTCGCGGTCATACAGATGGATGACATTGCCTTCGTTGTCTCCCAGCACCTGCACCTCAATGTGGCGCGGCTTGGAGATAAATTTCTCCATGTACAGCCGTCCGTCGCCAAAATTGACGACAGCTTCACTGGAGGCAGATTCAAACGCTTCCTTGAGCTGTGTCCCATTCTCCGCGACGCGGATACCCTTTCCGCCGCCGCCGGCGGATGCCTTGAGCATCACGGGATAACCGATCTTTTCCGCCCAGCGTGCAGCATCCTCGATTGTCTCAACAATGCCGTCCGAGCCCTCTGCCAGCGGGACACCTGCCTCGCGCGCCATTTCACGCGCAGAGGTCTTGTCGCCCAGCGCGCGGATGGTCTCTTCCCTCGGCCCGATGAACACCAGGCCGTTTTCCGCACAGGCGCGTGCAAAATCCGCATTTTCCGACAGGAAGCCGTAGCCCGGGTGGATCGCCTGCGCACCCGCGCCGATCGCGGCTTCAATGATGTTGCTGATGTTGAGATAGCTCTCCTTCGACGGCGCAGGGCCGATGCAGACCGCCTCATCCGCGATCTGCGCATGCAGGGCCTCCTTGTCCGCCTCGGAATACACGGCGACGCTGAGAATGCCGAGGTCACGGCAGGCGCGGATGATGCGCACCGCGATTTCGCCGCGGTTGGCAATCAATACCTTCGTAAACATGGGGCTCAGTCCCCAATCGCACAGGTAAATGTGCCCTGTGCCGCCTTTTCGTCACCGACATACGCGACGCCGTCCGCGACGACGATCTTGCCGCGGATTTTGACCAGCTGGACCTTGAGCGTCAGCGTATCGCCCGGCAGTACCTTGCGGCGGAACTTGATTTTGTCCCACGAAGCAAAGTAGCCTGTCTTGCCGCGGAATTCCTCGCGCGACAGGATGGCAGTCGCGCCGGTCTGTGAGAGCGCTTCAATGATGAACACACCCGGCATAACCGGATTGCCAGGAAAATGTCCGGCAAAAAACATCTCATCGCAGGTCAGATGCTTGATTCCGGTCACGGGTCCAG
>CALYTA010000191.1 GCA_945486175.1 uncultured Clostridia bacterium
TCAAAACTTGGGCTTCATTTTCAATGTATTCATGGTATAATAGGGAATATATCCAGGTCTCCGGCAACGGATGCCGTTCGCACGCGACCATAAAACCTCAGTTTGAAAAAGGAGTTTTTCTTATGCTTACTGATATCGAAATTGCACAGAATTGTTCCATGCAGCCGATCCGCGATGTCGCGGCAAAGGCAGGCCTTCTGGAAGATGAACTCGAGTACTATGGAAAGTACAAGGCGAAGATTTCCGATGATGCCTGGAAACGGCTGAAGGACAAGCCGGACGGCAAACTGATTCTGGTAACTGCCATCAACCCGACGCCAGCAGGCGAGGGCAAAACGACAACCACTGTCGGTCTCGGACAGGCGCTGGACAAGATGGGCAAAAGCTCCATCATCGCGCTGCGTGAGCCGTCGCTCGGTCCGGTATTCGGTGTAAAGGGCGGCGCTGCCGGTGGCGGCTATGCACAGGTTGTCCCGATGGAAGACATCAACCTGCACTTTACCGGCGATATGCACGCCATCGGCGCAGCAAATAACCTGCTGTGCGCGATGATCGACAACCATCTGCAGCAGGGCAATGAGCTTCAGATTGATCCGCGTCGCATCGTCTTTACCCGCGTTGTCGATATGAATGACCGCGCACTGCGCAACATTGTTGTCGGCATGGGCGGCCCGATGAGCGGTGTGCCGCGCGAGGATCATTATATGATTACCGTTGCCAGCGAAGTCATGGCAATTCTCTGCCTGGCTACCAGCCTGTCCGACCTGAAAAAGCGCTGCGGCGACATTCTGGTTGCTTACCGTTATGACGGCTCGCCGGTATTCGCACGCGACCTCAAGGCGGATGGCGCTATGACCGCCCTGCTGAAAGACGCACTCAAGCCGAATCTGGTACAGACACTGACCGGTTCGCCCTGCCTGATGCATGGCGGCCCGTTCGCCAACATCGCACACGGCTGCAACTCCATCTCCGCAACACGCATGGCGCTCAAGCTCGCGGATTATACGGTTACTGAAGCAGGCTTCGGCGCAGACCTCGGCGCAGAGAAGTTCTTCGACATCAAGTGCCGCAAGGCGGGCCTGCATCCGGATTGTGTCGTTCTTGTCGCAACCATCCGCGCACTCAAGTACAACGGCGGCGTTGCCAAGGCAGATCTCGGCACCGAAAACCTTGAAGCACTCAAGGCCGGTTCTGTCAACCTCCAGAAGCATATCGAAAACATCGGCAAGTATCATGTTCCGGTTGTCGTTGCAATCAACCGTTTTGCATCCGATACCGACGCGGAAATCGAATATCTGCGCACGCTGTGCCACGATATGGGCGCACGCTATGCGCTGTCCGAGGTATTTGCCAAGGGCGCAGACGGCGGCATGGAGCTTGCTCAGATGGTCATCGAGGAAGCCGACAGCGGCAAGGCAGCCTTCTCCCCGCTGTATCCGGACGATATGCCGCTGAAGGAAAAGATTGAGACCGTTGCAAAGGAAATTTACGGCGCAGACGGCGTATCCTATTCCCCGGCAGCAGAAAAATCCATCGATGCGATCACAAAGCTGGGCTATGGCAATCTGCCAGTCTGCATTGCAAAAACACAGTATTCCTTGTCCGACGACGCGGCAAAGCTCGGCCGTCCGACCGGCTTCACCGTCAATGTCCGCACGGTACGCGTCAGCGCAGGCGCAGGCTTTGTCGTTTGTGAGACCGGCGCAATTATGACCATGCCGGGCCTGCCGAAGAAGCCGGCCGCATTCAACATCGACATCGATGAGGAAGGACGCATCACCGGACTGTTCTGATTATGGTAATTCAAACGCACAATGTTGCTGACACGGAGCGCGCGGGCGGCATGCTTGCCAAAAAGCTGTCCCCGGGTGCGCTCGTGGCCTTTACCGGCGACCTCGGCGCAGGCAAAACGGCATTCTGCCGCGGCTTCCTGCACGCGCTCGGCTATGCCGGGCGTGTCACCAGCCCGACCTTTGCCATCGTCAACGAATATGACACTGACCTGTGCCGTGTCTGCCATTTCGACATGTACCGCATCCTCGACGAGGACGCGTTGTATGACATCGGCTGGGATGACTACTTCGACGGCAATACCATTTTGCTCGTCGAATGGAGTGAAAATATTGCAGGCGCGCTGCCGGAGCCGCATATCACGGTCGATATCCGCCGCGGTTTGGAGGAAAATGACCGCATGATCACGATAGACGGAGGGAGTACACTTTGAAAATTCTGACATTGGAATCCTCTTCACTGTCCGCCTCTGTCTGCGTGACGGAAGATACCAAACTGCTCGCACAGTCATTCCAGAACTGCGGGCTGACGCACAGCGCGACGCTGCTGCCGATGGTCGACCATGTCATGGCGGCATCCCAGCTGACAATGGATGACATCGATGCAGTCGCTGTTGTCACCGGCCCCGGTTCATTCACCGGCATCCGCATCGGCGTTTCCACAGCCAAAGGCATTGCAGACGGCAAAAATTTGCCGTGCATCGGCGTTTCCAGCCTCGCAGGCGCAGCGTGGAATGTCACATTGACTGACCGCATCATCTGCCCTGTCATGGACGCGCGCCGAAGCCAGCTCTACAACGCACTGTTCACCAGCACGGGCGGCTATCTCGAGCGCCTGACGCCCGACCGTCTGATTACCAAAAACGATCTCAAAAAAGAATTGATTTCTCTGGGAAAATCTGTTCTTTTGGTTGGAGATGGCGCACAAATGTGCTATAATGAGTTCATCGGTTCGGGGGAACTGGATGTGATCCCCGCACCGCCCGGTTTGATTTTTCCCTGTGCCCACGGCGCCGCAATGGAAGCGCACCGCCTTGCACAGGAAGGGCATTTGATCTCTGCCGCGCAGCTGCTGCCGTGCTATCTGCGCCAGCCGCAGGCCGTCCGCGAACGGCTCGCACGTGAGGCTGCTCAAACCACCCACACTACAACAAAGGAGTAACGAATCATGGCTCAGGTTCACGTAATGGATCATCCGCTGATTGTACACAAGCTGTCTCTCATGCGTGACAAATCTACCGGCCCCAAAGAATTCCGCGAGGCAGTTGAGGAAATCTCCACCTTGCTGTGCTATGAGGCTACCCGCGACCTTCCGCTGAAGGAAGTTGAAATTGAAACCCCGATCGCCCGCACCAAGGCGAGCTTTATCTCCGGCAAAAAGCTGGCAATCGTCTGCATCCTGCGCGCCGGCCTCGGCATGGTTGACGGTGTTCTCGATCTGATCCCGAATGCCAAGATCGGCCATATCGGTCTGTACCGCGATCCGGATACCCTGCAGCCGGTCGAATATTACTGCAAGCTGCCGACTGATATCAGCAGCCGCGATGTCATCATTGTCGACCCGATGCTGGCAACCGGCGGTTCTGCCATCGCCGCCATCCAGTTCCTCAAGAACTACGGCGTACAGAACATCAAGCTGATCTCCATCCTCGCTGTCCCGGAATCGCTTCAGGCCATTCAGGAAGAGCATCCGGATGTCGAAGTCTACTGCGCAGCCATCGACGAAAAGCTCAATTCCAAGGGCTATATCGTCCCGGGCGTAGGCGACGCAGGCGACCGCCTGTTCGGCACCAAGTAAATCACAGACAAGAAAGCCGACGCTGCTCGCATCAAACGAAGCTGCGTCGGCTTTTTTCTTGGGAG
>CALYTA010000192.1 GCA_945486175.1 uncultured Clostridia bacterium
GGTGCTTCGCTGCCTACTGCGGTAATGGTATAGGCATTGTCATCAAAGAACAGGGTCTGTCCTGCAGCAATCGTGCCGTTGATCGGATTGACGCTGACGGAGTAGCAATAATCCCGCAGTTCCTCCGGTGCGTTGTCACCGAACAGAATCAGCATGCCTGCATCCTTAAATTCTTCTACACTGACGCCCAGTGCCTTTACCTTGTTTTCATAGATTACTTTCATGATTGTTCCTCCTGTCGTTATACTGAAGTCCTTGGTGTATTTTTCAGGTTGCATCGACAGGAAATATGGGATTCCCTGCCCATGCAACCCGGAAAACGGTGTTTTCCGGGTGCGTGATACCCGGGTTGGAGAATGCCGGATACCACGCATGCGGGATAGAAAAAGATAGGATAGGGTTGTCTGCTGTGAGAGTGGGTAAATCGTCCTTATGCAGCGTACAGTCCGAAGCTTGCAACGTAAGCAATCAGGACACGAATCCAGCCGGTCAGGAAACGGGAGTACATAACCGACAGAACGCCAACCTCGATGGTTTCGGTCTCAGCTTCTGCCAGACCCAGACCAACCGGGATAAAGTCACATGCACCCTGGGTATTGATGGCAAACAATGCCGGAAGTGCCAGCTGCGGAGCAATATTGCCCTTGCCGATTTCTGCACCAACCAGTGTGCCGACAATCTGTGCGATAACAGCGCCAGGGCCAAGCAGAGCGGACAGACCCGGAATGGAGCAGATGATGCCCAGAATCACCAGACCAACAATGTTGCCGGCAAGCGGGGTCAGGATGGAAGCAAACGCATCGCCGAAACCGGAACCATTGATGATACCGATGAGCATGGAAACGAATGCCATGAACGGGAGCAGGGTAGTAATACAGGTCTGGATGGCATCACGGGCTGCCTGATAGAAGGTGTTGACAACCTTGCCGACGCCCAGACCGATGACGGTGATGAAGCTCTTCTTTTCCTGTGCTGCCAGAGTTTCGGAAACCTTCATGTCAGCGGTGAATTTTACGCCGTCATCCTTCTTTTCCTCTGCCGGTGCGGCTGCCGGAGCCGGTGCTGCTTCTCCGTCTGCCGGAGAAACCTGCTTGGAGGTAACGCCGGATACATAGATGTCCTCGGTGATAAACTGTGCCAGCGGGCCAGACTTGCCAACCGGGTTGGTATTGATGGTAGGAATGCGCTTCTTCGGATAGATGCCGCAGCGCAGTGTGCCGCCGCAGTCAATGATGACCAGTGCCAGCTCGTCCTCCGGACAGTTGGTCTTGAAGCCGTTGACCGGTGTCAGGCCGGACAGCTCGACAATTTTCTGCAGGCATTCTGGCTCTGCGCCGCCGCCCGTGATAAACATAACCTTGTTGCGCTTTTCAGTCGGCTGGATGATCAGCGGGCCGCCAAAGCCGCCGTTGCCGCGTTCCACGCGGATAGATCTTAATTCTGCCATTTCAATTTTCCTCCCTCAGTACTCTTACTTTGCGGTCTTGAGCGTACGGCTCAGCTTGACGCCCTGCTGCTTTTCAACGATTGCAGTGGTAAATTCAGTTGCCCAGCCGGAGATGAAGTTTGCAACAAGACCGACGAGCAGGTAACGGATCGCCAGCGGAGTGGTATCCAGTCCCAGTGTGGTGATGCCGTTTGCGATGCCGAGATAGATGAAAATCTCAGAAGCATTGATGTGCGGGAAAATACCGCTGTTGGTGTGGCAGTGATAGGTTGCGGATGCATAGTAACAGGGCTTGTAGAACTCCGGCATAAACTTGCCAATGGAAAGCGCCATCGGATTGCCGAGCATGAAGGCGCTGACCCACGGGAGGACTGCATAGCGCAGAACCGGGTTGCTGGTGCAGACACGCGCCAGCTTTTCAACCGCGGCGTCGCCTGCGAGTGCCATGATTGCGTTCATCAGAACCAGCAGCATGACAATGGTTGGGATAATGCCGGTTACCCAGCTCATAAACTGCTCGCCGCCGAGCGAGAACAGATTCATAAATCCTGATGCAAGGTTAACGAGGAAATCCATAATGTTCCACCTTTCTTATTTTGCAGTTGATTTTCTTCTGACAAGATTTCGTGCGGAGATACCAACCTTCTGGAACGGAGTCGGGGGCTGCTCAATTTCTTCGCCTGCGACATATTTGTTATAAGTGAGCGCAGCGTCGGCAATCGCTTTGCGGAGATTGCGGTGGCCTTTGGGTCCGTCCTCTTCGGTCAGCGAGCCAATGTATCTGCCTTCCAGACCGTCCAGCGGGCGGACACGTGCGAGACAGGTGACGCCTTCCAGCTTGCGTCCCGCTTGAATCCGGCCCTCACTGTCGATCAGGAACATGACAATTGCTCCGGCATGAAAGCCGCCGGCCTTGCGTCCGCAGGCAACGCGCCCCTGCCGCCGCAGTTTGACAAATTCCTTTGAGAAATGACGCATCTGCAGCATGCTCAGTGCAGCCTGCAGCACGAACGCTGCAACAACAATCAGTCCCAGCTTTAACATGGATGGTTCCTCCGTTTCGTGACAATGGTATGAGTGGTTTATTCTCCGGCCTGCCGGTAGAGCGCCCGGAGCAATGCGGGGAATGAGTCCGCCGCGGCGAGCTTGTTCAGCAGTTCCTCGTCCTGCGCTATCGTGATGATCTCGTCATAGACGCGGATCAGGAAGCTGTCCTCTGCGGCAACCTGGCTCGGAAGCCCGAGCAGGAAGATGACCCGAATTTCGTGGTCCCGGTATTCCAGCGGTTTGGAGAAGACGCCAATGGCAAGCACCAGCTTGTCGCCTGCGTACTGTACGCTGTGCGGAATCGCAATGGAATGGTCGAAGACCATTGTGCCCTTGCGTTCGCGCTCGCGCAGCCGCTGCGCAAAGCCGTCGTCTACCTGTCCGCTTTCAGTCAGGCGTTCCACCATCGTTTCGACTGCCGCGTCATAACTCTCCGCGCCGTCGAGCACAAAGAAGCGGCTCTCATCGAGCAGTCCGGTCATGACGAACCAGTTATTGTCCAGAATCGGAACATCAACCTGATCCCAGTATTTCGCCTTTTCGATTTTGTGTATCAGTTCACGGTCATTGAAGATTTCATGAATGCGGATGATCGGCCGGTCACAGCTGCACATGAGATCAACAGTTGTCAGAACAATATCGAACTCATTCAACAGCTCCGGTGTCACCTTTTCGTCAGCGAACAGCTGAAGCTCCGCCGAGCTGTCCAGAATTTTCTTGAGCTGTACCGCAACCAGGCGGGCGGTGACACGGCCTGTGCCGCAGACAACGGCGACACGGAACGGTTTTTCCTGCCTGAGGTCGTTTTCCGTGAGAAACACGCCGAAATAGGAAGCGAGATAACCGCGTTCATCCTCTGTGACAGTCAGTCCATATTCCCGTGTGATGACGCGGGAGGCAATGCCCGCCATCTGATACGCGAGCGGATATTTTTCGCGGATATCGTCCAGCATCGGGTTTTGCAGCCGGACGCGGAAGCGGAGCCGGTTGAGCATGAACATCAGGTGATACAGGAATTCTTCTGTGAAATCCCGGCTCTCAATGGTGATGTCCATTTCCGCCTTGATCTGGCACAGGATATGCTTGATACGCTTAATACCGTTGGAGGAGTGGGAATAGCCGCTCCTCAGATAGGCGTACTCAAGCGTG
>CALYTA010000193.1 GCA_945486175.1 uncultured Clostridia bacterium
AAATCGAAAACTACCTCAAGGAAACCAGCGAGATGGACAACATCATCAAAACACTGAAAGCGAACATCCGCGGTTGAATGAATATTCACTGCATATTTATTCAAACCATCGCGCAATTTACCTGATGGAAATCCGTCATTTTCATCCACAAGCTCCTGTGTACTGTGGATGCTTCCCCTGGGGAAAACGTTTTGGCCCCACCGTTTTCCAAAATCGCATCCAAGTTTTCCACAGCTGGCTGAGGCCGCCAAAATCCCCATCATACGGGCATTTCAGCGGGTTTTCCACAGTTTCCTTCCCTCTACTACTATTACTAAAATATACTATTCTATTCTGTTAGATTACCCGAAATTACTCATCAGACGTCCGACGTCCTCACACCAAACCAAGGTCATCAGATGTCATGCAAAAAAATTCGTTTTTCTTTCAAGGAGGCATTCCCATGCAATTTTCATGTGAAAAATCCATTCTTCAGGAAGCCATCACAACAGCTTCGCGCGCAGTCAGCAGCAAAAGCTCCATCGCGCTGCTGGAAGGCCTGCTCATCACAGCGGAAAGTGACGGACATCTGACGCTGTGCGGCTACAATATGTCTATGGGAATCCGTGCCAATATCAGCGCGATGGTATCCGAGCCCGGCTCCGCCGTACTCAACGCGCGGCTGTTCGGCGATATGATCCGCAAGCTGCCGGATGATGTCGTCTTCGTCGAGACAAACGACAATCTACTCACCACCATCCGGTGCGGCAAGGCGGTCTTCAATCTTGTGGCGTCTGATGCCAAGGAATTTCCACAGCTGCCGGAGGTCGAAACCAGCAAAACACCGATCATGCTGCCGCAGCACATGCTCAAATCCATGATCTCCCAGACGATTTTCGCGGTGTCTGACAACGAGACAAAGCCGGTACTCACCGGATGCCTGTTCGAGCTGGAAGGCCAGCAGCTGAATGTCGCTGCTGTCGACGGCTACCGTTTGAGCGTGCGCCGCGAGACACTGGACACGCCGGCAGAGGAGAACACCAAATTCGTCGTACCGGGCGCGGCTCTGCGCGAAGTGGAGCGCATTCTCACCGAAACCGATGAAACAGCAGAAATTTATCCCGACGCGCGCCATATTTTGTTCCGCATCGGCGATACCGTACTAATTACGCGCCTGCTGGAGGGTGAATTCCTCAATTACCGCGCAGCCATTCCGGCGGATGCCGCTGCCGTCATCACAGCAGATGTCAAACAGCTCATTACAAGCATCGAGCGCGTTTCGCTGATTGTCTCCGAAAAGCTCAAAAACCCGGTCCGCATGGAATTTGACGGCGATCTGCTCAAGCTGAGCTGCATCACTGCCATCGGCAAATCCTATGATGAATACCAGTACAGCGGGGAGGTCGAGCATCTGGAAATCGGCTTCAACAACCGTTATCTGCTGGACGCACTGCGTGCCTGCCCGAGTGATACCGTCAAGATCTCGCTCAAGGGCAGCCTGAATCCGATTGTATTCACGCCGGAGGAGGGCGACTCCTTCACATATCTGGTGCTGCCGGTTCGCCTGAAGGCGGAATAAGCTCGATTTTGTGCCCGTTAGGGCTGCTTTCATTTGAATTTTTGGACAGCGAAGCCCAAAGGGAAAGACCCCGCGCCGGGTCTCTCCCTTTGGAATCCCTCTCTGGCGCCAAAGACCCAAAGGTTCTTTGGAATCTCCTTGATGAGCCGCGCCAAAATCATCAGACACCATATATTTTGACGCGGCTGCGCTGCAATCCCCCAACGGGATGGGGGCTGGCGCGCACGATGCAGATGCTTCCTTTGAGGGAAGCTCTGGTGGGAGCCGGTTCCAAGGCTGCTCCCTGAGAAAACGCGCTTCACGTATTGATATTAAAAAAGGAACTGCAAGCTATTATGGAAGAAATTGAAATCACAACGGAATATATCAAGGCGGATGCCTTTCTGAAATTCGCGGGTGTGTGCGCGACAGGCGGACAGGCCAAGTGGATGATTGAAGAGGCACAGGTATCTGTCAACGGTGAGGTGTGCACCCAGCGCGGCAAGAAGCTGTACCGCAGCGACATCGTTTCCATCGTCGGCGGCCCGACCTTCCGCATCGTATGAACATCGAACGTCTGACCCTGCGCGATTTCCGCAACTATGCATCGGCGGAGCTTGTGCTTTCGCCCGGTGTCAATGTGTTCTGCGGCGAAAATGCACAGGGGAAAACCAACATTCTGGAAGCAGTCGGCCTGCTGTCCACCATGCGGCTGTTCCGTTCCGGGCAGAAGCGCGACGCAATCCGCTTCGGGGCGCCGCAGGCAGAGGCAGAGGCGCAGTTTTTCGCGGAAAAGCGCGATATGACGATTCGCGCGGTCATTCCGTCCAGCGGGCGTGTCCAGCTGGCGGTCAACGGCGTCAGGCAGAAGCGATTGTCTGACGCCGCGGGTATTCTGCGCTCGGTCTTGTTCTGCCCGGAGGATCTGATGCTGATCCGCGAGGGCGCTGCCGCACGGCGGCGGTTCATGGACATCGCCCTGAGCCAGCTGCGCCCGAATTACGCGCGCTATCTGGCGGAATATGCGCGGCTGCATGAAAACAAAATCCGCATTCTGAAGGATTCGGAGGAGAAGCCTTCACTGCTTGACACACTGGACGATTTCTCCTTCAGAATGTCCATGATAGGTGGACATATCGTGCGGTACCGCGCGTATTACCTGCGCGCGCTGATGCAGAAGGCGCGCGGCATCCATGCCTCGATTTCCGGCAGGGATGAGCAGCTGGACTATGTCTACCGCACGGTTTCGACCGTAACCGACCCGTTTGCGTCCGCAAAGGATATCGGCGCACAGCTGTGGGACCACGCCTGCACGCACCGCGCGGCGGAAATTGCGGCAAAAAGCTGCCTGTCCGGCCCGCACAAGGATGATCTTGAGCTGACCATCGGCGGGAAAAGTGCAAAAGCCTTCGGCTCGCAGGGACAGGTGCGCACCTGCGCACTGTCGCTCAAGCTGGCGGAACGCGACATGTTTTTTGATGACAGCGGGGAATATCCGGTGCTGCTGCTGGACGATGTGCTCAGCGAGCTGGACGCAAAGCGGCAGGATTTCGTGCTCAACCGCATTGAAAACGGACAGGTGCTTATCACGTGCTGTGAGCCGGAAAAGCTCGCGCAGGTGGAGGGCGGACGGCTGTTTTCTGTCGAAAACGGGACAGTATGTGAGACCTGCTGACCACCTGGGATTCCCTGCACTCTGACAGGCTGTGACAAAATATGACAGATTTCGGCGAAACAGGCGGAAATTTCCGCGGTTTCGCCGTTTGTTTTTTCATGGATATGAACGGTTTGGCCATGCCACCAGATTCGGCGCAAAAAAGTAAGGAAAAAACGGCAAAAGATTAAAAAATATTTGTAGAAACACGTGCAAAACTTCGTAAAAAGTGCTATAATAAATATCAGAGCGCGGGTTATATTCCCGCGGCAGAAACGGCGGCGCGGAGGGGCATTTTTTCCGCGCCCGAGGAAGGCGGCTTTGCATGTATCTTCATCTCGGACAGGACGTGATCGTCCACACCGATTCCATTCTAGGGATTTATGACATGGATACCGCTACCTGGTCCAAGCACACCCGTGCCTTTATG
>CALYTA010000194.1 GCA_945486175.1 uncultured Clostridia bacterium
GTCCCATAAATTTCTGTACCAGCGCAATGCCGCCGAGCACAACGGAGAGCACCAGCATAATAATGCCCAGCCCGGTAATCAGCTGCATCGGCGCGGTGGAAAACGAAGAAATATTGCTCACCGCATATTTGACCAGGGCCTTGGTCGACCATTTGGATTCCCCTGCCTCGCGCTCCTGTACGTCGAACGAGATACTCGTGGTTTTAAACCCAATCCACGACGACAGCGCGCGGAAAAATGCATTGCGCTCCTGCATATTGATGAGCACATCGACTGCCTTGCGGTCGAGCAGCTTGAAATCGGATGCGCTCGACATGTCAAAGCCGGTCGCGCGGCTGATGAGCGCATAGAACCACTTTGCCGCCCAGGCATGTGCGGCACTTTCCGTGCCGCGGCTGCTCTTCTGGCCCTCGATGACCTCATAGCCCTGCTGCCACAGCGCATACATTTCGAGTATTTTCTCCGGCGGATGCTGCAAATCACAGTCGATGACGACACAGCAGTCGCCGCGTGCCTGTGCCAGGCCCGCCATAATGGCAGCTTCCTTGCCGAAATTGCGCGAAAAATGTACGCCGCGCACATGGCTGTCGCACTGCGCCGCATCGGATAGCCTGCGCCATGTGCTGTCCGACGAGCCATCATCCACAAAGATCAGCTCATGCGGGATGTCCGCGCCCTGCAAAACAGAGCCGATGACAGCTGCGGCTTTTTCGACCATCTGTTCCTCATTGTACGCAGGGATAATGACAGACAGCAATCCTTGCACTGTTCCAGCCTCCTCCACAGTCCTGCGCTGCCGCAGGACTTTTTTTCATCTCTTCGATGGATTTCGGGTATTTTTGCCCTATATCCAGTAGAGTACCACAAATCCCCCGTTTTTTCCACACCCTGTGCATAAACTGCCGCGAAAAAGGCATGACCACACGCTGGCCATGCCTTTTGCAACTGTATCAAGCCTTACAGCCGTTCGTCGTCGTACAGGGCGCCGGCCTTTTCGTAATGCGTAACGCGGGAAATGCCGTTGTTGTCATCGACAAAGACAACCTTCGGCTTGTGCGTTTTTGCTTCCTCCGGGGTCACATCCGCATATGCCATGAGGATAATGCGGTCGCCTTCGGAGACACAGCGCGCTGCCGCGCCGTTCAGGCAGATCATGCCGCTGCCCGGCTCGCCTGCGATGGTATAGGTTTCAAAGCGGCTGCCGTTGTTGACATCTACAATCTGTACCTTTTCGTACTCGTAAATGCCGGCTGCATCCAGCAGCTCGCTGTCAACCGTGATGGAACCGACATAGTTCAGCTCCGCCTGCTTGACAACCGCGCGGTGAATTTTGCTTTTGAGCATCTGGATAGTCATGTACGTCCTCCGTAAATCAGCGTTCGATGATGAAATTATCAATCAGGCGGGTCTTGCCGATGTATACTGCGACCGCAGCGAGAATCGAGCCTTCGGTGCTGTCCACCGGCTCAAGATTGTTCCAGTCCACAATTTCAACATAGTCAATGCGGCTCATCGGCTCCGCTTCGATTTCCTCTGTGATGATCTGGCGCACCTTTGCCGCGTCGGTCTCACCCGCTTCAACAGCTGCCTTGCCCTTGTTCAGGCCGCGGGAGAGGCACAGCGCTGCCTGGCGCTCCTCTGCACTCAGATAGGTGTTGCGGGAGCTCTTCGCCAGGCCGTCCTCCTCGCGGATGATCGGGCAGCCGATGATCTCAAGCGGCATATTCAGGTCACGTACCATGCGGCGGATGACAGCCAGCTGCTGTGCATCCTTCTGGCCGAAATATGCGCGGTCCGGCTGGACAATATGGAACAGCTTGCTGACAACGGTGCACACGCCGCGGAAATGGATCGGGCGGGTCTTGCCGCACAGGCCCTTGGTCAGGTGATCCATGTCGACATAGGTGCAGAAATCCGGTGCATACATCTCATCTGCTTCCGGATGGAAGATCAGGTCAGCGCCGGTGGATTCGCACAGCGCCGCATCGCGGTCAATATCGCGCGGATAGGTTGCCAGGTCTTCCGTCGGGCCGAACTGGATCGGATTGACGAAGTCAGAGACAACCGTGCGGTCATTCTCCGCGACCGAGCGGGCGATCAGGCTCTGATGGCCCTCATGCAGATAGCCCATGGTCGGAACCAGTCCGACAGTCAGGCCCTGTGCACGCCATGCTTTGACCTGTGCGCGTACTTCCTCTATGGTTTTTACGATAGTCATTTGATTATTCCCCTTTTGAACTCAATACAATTTGTCAATAATGGTTTCATCCATCTTAAACGTATGTTCCTTTGCCGGGAAGGTGCCCTCCTCGACTTCCTTGATATATGCCTTAAAGCCCTCCATCATCACAGCGCCCGCATTGGCAAAGGTCTTTGCAAACTTCGGCGTGAAATCGGAGAACATTGCAATCATGTCCTGATAAACCAGTACCTGTGCATCGCAGTCCGCACCGGCGCCGATGCCGATGGTCGGAATATCCAGCGTTTCGGTGATCTTCTTTGCCAGCGCTGCCGGAACGCATTCCAGAACAACTGCATATGCGCCTGCTTCCTGTACGCGGCGCGCGTCGTCCAGAATCTTCTGGGCAGCTTCCTCGCCCTTGCCCTGTACCTTGAAGCCGCCGAAGGCATTGACCGACTGCGGGGTCATGCCGATGTGTGCACAGACCGGAATGGAGGCATCGACAATCGCGCGGATCTGCTCGCAGACGGTTGCGCCGCCCTCCAGCTTGACTGCCTGTGCACGGCCTTCCTTAATCAGGCGGCCCGCATTGACGACTGCATCATAGGTGGATGTCTGATAGGACATAAACGGCATATCCGCGACAACCAGCGCATTTTTTGCGCCGCGGGTAACCGCTCTGGTGTGGTGGATCATATCCTCCATCGTGACGGACAGCGTATCCTCATAGCCCAAACAGACCATGCCCAGGGAATCGCCGACTAAGATGGAATTGACGCCCGCTTCATCAATCAGCTTGGCGGTCGAATAGTCGTAGGCCGTGAGCATGGTCTGCTTCTTATGTTCCTTTTTTGCCTGCCCAAACGTGAGTACTGTGTTTTTCATGACAATCCCTCCAAATATGTTCTGAGGGCGGTATCATCTCTGTCAGGATGCTTTTCCTGTGCCAGATCGCACAGCTTGCGTGTCAGCAGGGCATAGAGTGCCTGGTCCTCGCGGCCGAGGCACGCCATATGCGACCGGATGGTTCCCAGGTCACCGCGTTCGGCGGGTCCGGTGAGCGCATCGCGCGGGCCTTTTGCACAGACAGACTGTGCATTGCCCAGAATGAGCGGGGTGAGCGCCTGCTGTGCCTGCTCCGCTGTGAAGCCGCACTGCTCCAGCAGCTGCATGCCCCAATGGGACAGCCCGACTGCCAGATTGCTCACGACACACGCCGCCAGATGGTAGCGCGCCTTATCCGCCGCATCGATGGTTGCGGTCTGCGCGCCGCAGGCATGCAGAAGTGCCTCCATCTCCGCGGAGCCGCTGCCTTCCAGCGTGAAAAACGCGCCTTCCAGCTGCTCCCAGGACGAGAACCTGTCGCTGACTGCCAGCAGCGGATGCACGGAGCATACCCGCGCGCCGAGCTCCTCCGCCGAAG
>CALYTA010000195.1 GCA_945486175.1 uncultured Clostridia bacterium
CAAATACGTCGTGCGCGATTTCCGTAAAGGCATCCGTCGCTTCCCAGTCGATTGTGATTTGCGGAATCTTGATCAGCTCTGCAACGTCAAAGTCATCTTCCATCATCTCTTCAGTGATCGGGCTTTCCCAGGTATATGCCTCGCCGCCATAGAAATCGCCGATAACCTTCTTATCAACGCCCCACTTGGTGTCAATTGCCTGATACGGGATGTAGAACTTTGCCTCAATCGGCTTGTCGCACTTGACCTTCTCTGCGTAGATGATCTCCTTGTGCAGCCACATCTCCCATTCCTGCGCCATTTCACCCTCGCACGCACAGGTAAATTCCTGCGGCAGCAGCTCATTCCAGCCGTTCTCGAGGTCGAGGTAGATGAGCGGACGGGTTTCCTTGAGGTCGTTGTGGTCACGCCACAGCTGCATCAGCTCTTCCTGCTCCGGCTTTTCCGCGTAAGAACGCATTTTCTTTGCCAGCTCCTGCAGGATTGCCTTGTCATGCTCACTCATAACTGCCTGCTCTTTGGTCCAGCCATGCATAAAAATATTGCCGTTGGTGCACTGATCGAATCTCATAAAACGGACTCCTTTCAATTCATTTCTTCAAACCGTTTCTTCTCTTCAATCGATGGTCATTTTTTGGAAGTTTTTCTCTTCTGTTTTCCATTCCAGACCGCTTCCATATTCCATGGCTGTATCTTATCACAGAAAATTTTCCTTTTCAACCAGTGCAAGATACTCCAAAATCTTGAATTGTGCAGTTTGCCAATCGCAAAATCGTCCAATTGTATTGTGCAGTTCACCCAAAATACAGAGGGAATCTTTGTTTTTTCTCGATACCATGTCTCTTTTTCAAAAAAAGCCTGCGAAAAATACGCATTTTCTGTTTTTACCGGGAAACCGTTAAAAAAGATAGGTTTTTTCCGTAGAAAAAAATGATTATTTTTCGAAGGTCTTTCCGTCTCTTTCCTATTGCGAACTGCATTTTCACGTGTTAAAATATTTGGTTAATACGAGACAGGAGGAATTTCTATGCTCCGCCAGAATGAAGCCGGTGTATTGTCCGGTTCGGAATTCTTTTTTAATACGCTTGATCCCCACCTCAGCAGTCTGTTTTACTATACCAGTCTGTGCGGGCACTACTATTGCGACGACCAGTATATCATTGACCGCCAGTATTATGACAGCCTGCTGCTGATTCTCGTTGAAAAAGGTTCGATGAAATTCAGCTACCACGAAAAAGAATTTTCTGCCGGAGAAGGCGACATTGTCCTGATTGACTGCGCCGACCCGCAGCGCTATACCGCTGACCCATATGCAGAATTTTACTGGCTGCATTTTGCAGGGGCAAACAGCCTTGAGCTGTGCTCTCATCTGACACGCGTGCATGGCAGCCCGCTGTTCCGCATGCCGAACACCAAAAAGGCAGCCGCTCAGATTCGGGCACTGCTGCGCCAGTTTGCAACCGAACAGATCATCAGCGATGCAGAACAGTCCCGCCTGATCTATAGCACCCTCTGCTATCTCATGCCGGGCAATCGCGACTTGGGCAGCGTTACGGAAAACACGCCAACGCAACAGGCTGTACAGTATATTCACAGCCATCTGGATGGTGATCTGAGCCTGAAACGGCTTGCGGCAGAGGTGCATCTCAGCCCATCACATCTGATCCGCCTGTTCCGCGCAGAGCTGCACTATTCACCGCATGAATATGTCATCCGGCGCCGCATGGACCGGGCAAAATATCTTCTCAAAACCACAGACCTGCCGATCAAGGCCATCGCAGCAGAAGTCGGCTACGGCACAGAAACCAGCTTCACCGGCGCGTTTACTGATAAAATCGGCATTTCCCCGCGCAAATTCCGCGATATGCCGCTTGGATAACTGCAAAAAAGCCCGCAGCAGACGCTGCGGGCTTTGCCATATCATTTTTATTCAAATACGATAATACCGCGCTGTTCCAGCTCCCAGACGCCGCCGGAACTTTTTTTGACGAGCGCGGGGCGGAAATTGACCATCTCCACATCGACGGACAGTGCAATTTCCCGCACGCCCGTGCCGACATGGCAGAAATCAAATACCATCGAAAGTTCAGAGCATTCCGTCACGCTGATCCGCACGCCCTGTCCCTGTGCCCGCGGGTGGAACCTGACCGGGTTGAGCCAGATATAGTCCCCGCCTAACAGG
Organism: uncultured Clostridia bacterium; assembly: GCA_945486175.1. Classification (GTDB taxonomy): domain Bacteria; phylum Bacillota; class Clostridia; order Oscillospirales; family Butyricicoccaceae; genus Butyricicoccus_A. The sequence goes on from CALYTA010000195.1 coordinate 2,183, forward strand.
ACGAACGGATCACAGGAAAGGTTGTCACCCCGTTCAAACGTGCAGTATCCCCGGTTCAGGCTGCCAAACCGGTACGGCATAAATTGTCCCGGATTCGCGCGCCAATATGGATCCAAATACAGGTCAAACGGCTGCGCCAGCGTGCCTGGCTTGCGCGCAGGCGCCTGCGGTGCAGGTTTCTGCTTTTTATCCTGCCTGACCTGCGGCTTCGCATCCTGCTGCGCCATTTTTTCCTGATCGAACAGCGATACCACCGGCTTCTTCTTCGCCGCAGTTGCGTGCGGATTTGCCGTCGGCCGCTGTGGCCTGCTTTGTGGAGCCGGCTGCCGTTTCTGCTGTTGCATCCGTTGGGATGTGGATCGCTGCCGTGCCGCCTTCGGCGGCGCATTTCTCTGTGCGGAAGATGCCGCAGGCTGTCCGGATGTGCGCGGCCGGAATGGGCGGATGGCACGCAGTGCAATATTGGAGGTGCGCAGCGCTGCCAGCGCCACCAGATTGCTGGTCACAGCGAGCAGCATCGCCAGAATGATCCAGACCGACGGAAATGACACCGCTGACGTGCTTGCGGCGGTCTCCTGCACAGGTGCTTCCTCTGTGTCATCCGTTTTCTCCCCGTCCGATGTGTCCGGCTCTGCCGCACTTGTCTTCTCCAACGATACAGAGAAGACATTGGATTCATCACTCCAGCCCGCCGCAACATCGGTAAAACCGTAAAAATCGCCGCTGTATTTATAGCAGTTCACGCCGTCAAAAAACACCAGTCCATCCTGAAAGACACAGAGCGTATAAGTCGTGCCTTTTTTCAACTCATAATCCGCTTTGAACTTTTTATATTCCGAACCGTCAAACCGCATGACTGTGAGCGCACCTGCATCCATGTACAGATATGCGTTCTTGCCGTTTGGCATGACAATGCATGCAAGTGCGCCGTTTTGCCCTGCCGTCGGATTTTCCACCTTTAATTTGTAGACCGCTGCATCGTCCTGCGAGGCCGCTTCGGTGTATGCCTCATACTGTGCCTGATAGGCAACTTCTGAGCCATTCACATCGATAGACCCCATCCGCTGCGCGCCTGCAGGCACGTGCAGGAACAACAGACACAACCCGAAAAGCAACAGAATCCGGCGCGTGCGTCCGTTTGTTCCCTGTTTCCACTTCAAAATAAAACAATCCCCTCTGTATGTCGAATGCTGTAAAAGTATGTCATTTACGATACTTTTTATTATAATCGCTGGATGGAAGAATAACAAGATTTTATATACTTTTTCTATATTTTATATTTTCTTTTCGGCGCAGCAAAAAACGACGGTTTCAAAAGAAACCGTCGTTTTCCTGGAGGTGCCACCCAGAATCGAACTGGGGATCAAGGAGTTGCAGTCCACTGCCT
>CALYTA010000196.1 GCA_945486175.1 uncultured Clostridia bacterium
ATATCGTCAATACAATGGACGATGCCATTTCTCTCGGTGTCGGAGAGCCGGATTTCCAGACGCCATGGCAGATCCGCCGTGCAGGCATTGCGTCTCTGCAGCAGGGCAAAACCTTCTACACCTCAAACTGGGGCCTTGCAGACCTGCGCAAAGAAATTGCCAAATATGCGTGGGAGAATTATCATCTGGAATATGATTACCACAAGGAAATCATTGTCACAGTCGGTGGCTCGGAGGCAATTGACAATGCACTCCGTTCGTTTGTCTCGGAAGGCGATGAGGTTCTGATTCCGGAGCCGTCCTTTGTCTGTTATACGCCGCTGACCATCATGGCAGGCGGCACGCCGGTTCCGCTCAAGACGCGCATGGAAGACGGCTTCAAGCTGACAGCAAAGACACTCAAGGAAGCGATTACGCCGCGCACCAAGGTTCTGATTATGCCGTTCCCGAACAATCCGACCGGTGCAATCATGACCCGTGAGGAGCTGGAGGAAATTGCAGCTGTCCTGCGCAGCACCAACATTATTGTTATTTCAGATGAAATTTACTGTGAGCTGACCTATGGCGGCAAGAAGCATGTCTGCTTCGCAGAGCTGCCCGGCATGCGTGAGCGCACCATCGTCATCAACGGCTTCTCCAAATCGTATGCGATGACCGGCTGGCGTCTCGGCTGGGTTATGGCGCCGAAGGAAATGCTTGCGCCGCTGGTAAAAATCCATCAGTTCGGCATCATGTCCGCACCGACGGTCAGCCAGTTCGCCGGTATCGAAGCGATGCGCACCGGACAGGACGACATCGCGTATATGCGCGATCAGTACGATATGCGCCGCCGGTTTATGTACACACGGTTACAGGAAATCGGCATGCCGTGCTTCGAGCCGGAGGGAGCGTTCTACATTTTCCCATCCATTCAGAAATATATGGAGGATGACGAAGAGTTCTGTGACCGCCTGCTTCGCGCAAAGAAGGTTGCTGTTGTCCCGGGCAGCGCATTCGGCGAGAGCGGACGCGGACATATCCGCATTTCCTATTCCTACTCCATGATGCATCTGGAAACCGCCATGGAACGCATCGAAGAATTCGTCAACGAACTATAAACAGTCTGGAGCGCCGATGAAGGAAAACTGTGCTTTGAAATTCATGCGAAACTGTCCATTTTATTAGGGTCAGTTGTGCGGTATAATGCACCCATATAAAAAACATCAATATGAGGTGGTAAGTATGAATTCAAACAAGTTTTCTGCGCGTTTCCTGTGCATGACTGCCGTTATGGCGGCACTGATCTGCGTCATGACCATGGTGGTACAGATTCCGATTCCGCTGGGTTATGCACATCTGGGCGACGCATTTATTCTGCTGACCGTCCTGTTTGTCGGCAAGCGTTCCGGCATCTGGGCAGGCGGCATCGGCTCTGCACTCGCTGACCTGCTGACCGGCTTTACCGGCTGGGTTATCCCGACCTTTATCATCAAGTCGCTGATGGCACTGTTCGTCGGCAAAATTGCGTACAACAAAGATGGCACCTGCACGCTGTTTTCTGCACGTGCACTGATTGCCTGTGTTGTCGGCATGGTATGGATGGTTGTCGGCTACACCGTTGCCGGCGCAATCCTGTATGGCGGCATCGCACAGGGTCTGGCATCCACGCCGGGTCTGGCTGTCAAGGGTGTACTCAATCTGGCAGTCTGCTATGGCGTCGGCGCACTGTTTGAAAAGGCAAAGGTCCGCCCGCTGCTCACATCGGAAAGAAAGGGTCAGGCATGATTGACCACAACCGACAGAAGAAAATCGCTGTCATCAACGATATGTCCGGCTTTGGCCGCTGCTCCATTGCAGTGTCCATGCCGATCATTTCCGCAATGAAGGTACAGTGCTGTCCGGTGCCGACTTCGATCTTTTCCAACCACACCGGTTTTCCTGAATTTTTCTTTGAGGATTATACGGCGAAAATGCAGCCGTATATCGACAACTGGAAGAAGCTCGGGCTGGAATTCGAAGGCATTCAGACCGGATTTCTCGGTTCCGAACAACAGATTGAAATTGTAAAGCGGTTTATCTCGGATTTCCGCACGGAGCGCACGACAGTCATCATCGACCCGGTCATGGGCGACCACGGCAAGCCGTATCCGACCTATACAAACGAGCTGTGCCAGGCGATGAAACAGCTCGTTGTCTATGCCGATATTCTGACGCCACACCTGACCGAAGCGTGTATTCTGACCGATACTCCGTTCCACGAGGGACACTGGGAGACAAAGGAACTTGTGCGCCTTGCCTCTGCACTGGCAGAACAGGGCCCGGAGAAAATTGTCATCACCGGCGTGCAGCAAAAGAGCTATGTCTCCAACCTGATCTATGAAAAGGGCGGGGAAGCAAAGCTGCTGCGCACACTGCGCATCGGAGATGAGCGCTCCGGCACAGGCGATGTCTTCTCATCCATTGTAGCCGCGGATGCCGTCAATCAGGTTCCGTTTGAAACATCTGTGCGCAAGGCATCTGCGTTCGTCAAAAAATGCATTCTGCGCTCGATTGAGCTGGGAATTCCGAAAACCGATGGCGTGTGCTTCGAGGAATTCCTCACCACACTGCATTAAGGAGATTCCCGATGAAAAAAGAAATGACGATTGTGTACGATGTACACAACGGTCTGTATATCAACCTGACCAACCGCTGCCCGTGTGCCTGCACGTTCTGCCTGCGGCAGACCATGGATCATGTGGGCAATTCCGGCGGACTCTGGCTCGAGCATGAACCGTCCTATGAGGAAATCACGGCGGCAATTGATGGCTGTGATCTGGACAAATACAGCGAAGCCGTGTTCTGTGGCTTCGGCGAGCCGACAGAACGCCTGGATATGCTGCTCCGCACGGCGCAGTACATCAAATCCAGGCGTCCGGATATGAAAATCCGCATCAATACCAATGGTCTCGGCGATCTGGTCAACGGTGAACCGATTGCGGGTAAGCTGTCCGGCCTGATTGATATTGTATCCATCAGCCTGAACACGCCGAATGCGGAGGAATATCTCCGGCTGACCCGCAGCAAATTCGGTGAACAGTCGTTTGACGCAATGGTTCGCTTTGCGAAGGACTGTGTCAAGACAGTCCCTGAGGTTGTGATGACGACGGTCGACACGACGATTTCCCACGAAGAAGAAGAGCAGTGCCGCGCGATCTGCGAAAGCATCGGCGCACATTACCGCATCCGTCCGTGGGAAGATTAAAAATACGCACAATAAAAGCCCTGTCCGATTTGGATAGGGCTTTTCTGTTGTCAGTCCTGCTGCTGCTGTGCAGAAAACTGCTCGAGATATTTCGAGAGATATATTTTATGTGCAATGGCGGATACATCCGCGCGCATCAGCTTGGTCTGCTGTGTCTGCGTGCTGGCGGAATCGGCCGGTGGTTCTTCTTCACTGAATACCGCGTGCAGCGCATTTTCCAGTTCCGTGCAGAAATAATCATATGCGGTTGCGAGCGGATAACTGTCCAACTGAATTTGAATCAGCCTGCGTATGCCGTCAATGGACAACACCTGCTTGGACGCCGCGATAAAAACAAGATAG
>CALYTA010000197.1 GCA_945486175.1 uncultured Clostridia bacterium
TTATCAGTTGTCTTTCTGAGGGATATTATACGGCAGAAGGAAGTAAAAGTCAAATCTTTTGTGTGATTGACGGATATCATGGAACATGTTACACTGAAATTATCAAAAATGCTGTACACAGCAGCGCAGAAAAGGAGAGAAAATGTATGCAGTATACCATTGAAAACCAGCTGTTTACCGTTGTGATTGACAGCAAGGGCGCAGAGCTCAGTTCCATGCGGTCCAAGGCATCCGGTACAGAATATGTCTGGCAGGCAGAGCCATCCATCTGGGCACGCCATGCGCCGATCCTGTTCCCGTTTGTCGGTCGGCTGAAGGATAAAATGTATACAGTGGGCGGAACGGAATATACCATTACCCAGCATGGTTTTGGACGGGATCTGGAATTTGTCTGCACCGCACAGACAGATACCAGCATTGATTTTACCCTGACCCCCAATGATTACACCAAACCCATGTATCCCTTTGATTTTGCCCTGACGGTACGGTACACACTGGATGGCAACACGCTGAAAAAGGAGCATATCACCACCAACAACGGCGATACCGATATGTACTATGAGGTCGGCGGACACGATGCGTACAATGTTGCGCTGGAGGACGGCGAGACAATGGCGGATTATTATGTCGATTTCGGCAGCGGCGACGCCGTACATCCGCTTGTCAACAACGAAGCGCTGATGATTACAAAGGCCAAGCGCGACGTACCGCTGAATGATGGAAAGCTGTACCTGACCGATGAGCTGTTTGCGCTGGATGCACTCATTCTGGACGATGTACAGACGCGCTCGGTCTGTGTAAAAAGCGACAAATCCGCGCACTGCATCCGCATGGATTTCGAGGATTTCCCGTATCTCGGCATCTGGAGCAAGTACACGGGAAAGCCGACCAATTATGTGTGCATTGAGCCGTGGAGCACGCTGCCGGATGCGGCATATCTCGACCACGCGCTGGAAAACAAGATCGGCGTGCGCTGCCTGAAGCCGGGCGAGAGTGAAACGCTGACCTTCTCCACAACGATTACGGAATAAACAGAACAAATTGAAAAAAACGGAGGGCAGTTTTCCCTGTGCGAAAAAGCGCCCTCCGGTATCAATTGAGTCCTGTTACGCCCGGTACATCGCGGAAACCCGCGCATGTGCCAGCACATGCCCGCGCATGGCGCGCAGCATTTCGTTGAGGTAAAAGCCCTCTTCCAGCTCAAGCGTGCAGTCGAGCGCATATACCGTCAAGGTATATTCGTGGTCGGCATCCGGAGGAGCCATGCCGCCATAGCAGGAGGCCTCCGCACGCGTCTCATCGCCTGCTGCGCTGTGGAAGCTCGTCGAGCCCTGAATAAAATCGGGGCTGTTCCGGCTCGCATCCTCCGCGACCTCCGTCTGTGTCAGGTTGCACAGCGTCCAGTGGATCCAGTTGAATCCGCAGACCGGGATGGCATCCTTGTCATCGAGGACAACGGCATAGCTGACCGTGCCTGCCGGCGCATCTGAGATGCAAAACGGAACCGAACGGACATTCTTTCCCTTTGCGGAAAGATCACTGCCGAATTTGCCGAAACGGTCGGCCCAGAAGCCGTTTTCAATGCCTGTACTTGTCACTTTCATCGTTTCAAACCTCCTGTCAGAGCTGTTCTGTTCCCATTATACACCGAAATGGATACGGCGCAAAGCCAAAGCGCAAACATTTGCCGGACAAACGGGGAAAAATGCTTGTAATTTGCAGGTTGATTGTATATAATTGACTTATTGTGAATTCGACAGGAGGTGTAAAGTCGAAATGATTCCATTTGCACTGGATACACAGATGCCAAGCGCGGAAACCTATCTTTCGTTCATCCCGCTGATTCTGATTTTTGTATTGTTCTATGTCATGCTGATCCGTCCGCAGAAGAAGCGCGACAAGCAGGACAAGGAAATGCGCGATTCGATTATTGTCGGTGACCGCATCTGCACGATCGGCGGCATCATCGGTAAGGTCGTATCGGTACATGACGACGAAATCGTCATTGAGACCAGCGGCAACCGCATGAAGTTCTATAAGTGGGCAATTCGCTCCAAGATCGAAAAGGATTCTGAGGCATCCGAGGAAAAATAATCCGTATGATTCCCATAAATCCCGCGTAACGTATTCGTGAGAACGAATGCGGGAGGGATTTTGGATGAATCGTGCGGAATCGACGGACGGCAGAGCGGCAGTTTACTGGGCGGCGCCTATGCTGCTCGGTTTGCTGGTGACGTTCGGCGGTACGCTGGGCGGTGCAGCCCTGCTCTCGTCCGGCGCGCTCGGACAGCAGCTGGCGCCGCTTGCGGCGTATGTACCGCTCGCTGCTGGTGGCTTTGCGGCGTCCTTCTGGGGCGCACGGCGGGCACCGGCGCACAAGCTGCCGATGGGCCTGCTCATCGGCGTGCTGCTGCTGGGCTGTCTGTTTCTGCTGGGGCTGACGCTGCGCGACGCGGCATTTGCCGCTCCGGCTGCCGGATTGACCTCCGGCATCACATTGGCCGCTTCTCTCCTGGGTGCCTTTCCCGGGGCAGCGGCAAAAAAGAAAAAAAGGCGCAAGTAGCAATATCTGCGTTTCATACTTTATTTTAGGAAGGAGAAATTACCATGACTCACATCAAGACTCTGAATTCCTGCACCTTTAAGGAAACTGCTGCCAGGGGCGGCTGCGGCGAGTGCCAGACTTCCTGCCAGTCTGCCTGCAAGACTTCCTGCACGGTAGCAAACCAGAAGTGCGAGCACGACAAGTAAGACACAGCTTATCCATACAGGATCGGGACTGGCGTTTTGTCAGTCCCGAAATTTTTGTTTGACAGGAGTACATTTTTTATGATACATCGTTTTTCCATGAAGGGTGTCAATATCCTGATGGACATCAACAGCGGCTCGGTGCATGTCGTGGACGATGCGGCCTATGCGCTGTCCGCAGTTGTCGCACCCGGCATGACGGAGGAATGTCCGGAGGATATCCTCCGCAGCCTGTCTGACCAGTTCACACCGGAGCAGCTGCGCGAGGCCTATCGCGAGCTGTATGAGCTGGAGCAGGCCGGATATCTGTTTGCAGACGACGATTACATCAACATTGCGGCGGCCATTCCGACCGGCGCGCCGATCAAGGCGCTGTGCCTGCATGTCTCCCATGACTGCAACCTGCGCTGCAAATACTGCTTTGCCGATACCGGCGATTTCGGCATGGGCAAGCGCATGACAATGGATTTTGATGTGGCAAAGAAGGCAATTGACTTTGTCGTGGAGAAGTCCGGCGCGCGCCGCAACATCGAAATTGATTTCTTCGGCGGCGAGCCGCTGATGGCATGGGATACCGTCACGAAAACCGTGGATTATGCCCGTTCCATTGAAGAGGAAAAGAACAAGAAATTCCGCTTTACCATCACCACCAACGGCCTGCTGCTGGATGATGAAAAGATTGATTACATCAACGCAAATATGGACAACTGTGTCCTGTCGCTCGACGGCAGAAAGTGCATCAACGACGAGATGCGCCCGACAGCAGGCGGCTGCGGCAGCTATGATGTCATCGTGCCGAAGTT
>CALYTA010000198.1 GCA_945486175.1 uncultured Clostridia bacterium
CAGCGCAACGTGAGTGAATTAAGAGAGAATATAATCGTTGTCAGTTGTATATGGTTGTATTACAGCAGGCCCTTCGCACTGAGCTTTTCATACAGCTCGATGAACTCGAGTGCATAGATGCGTGCGGTCTCCGCGCTCATCAGCTGATCCTCTGCGTGGGTCAGGATAAGGGACATCTGAACCGGTTCGCCGCCTGCCTCCTGCGCAATCAGGTCTGCATGGGCATGATGGCCCTCCAGGAAGAACTGGTCGCCCTCGGTGATCTGCTTGCGTGCCTCATCGAATTCGCCTTTCTTGGCATATCCGATGGCTTCGATAAAGCAGGACTTTGCACTTCCGACACTGGTAATAATCTGGAAACAAATGCTTTCCATATCCATAGCTTATTCTCCTTTCTCGATCAGATCGAGCGCATACTGAAGAACCTTCTTGCCGTTCATCGTGCCGTAATCGCGCATGTTGATGACATCAACCGGCGTGCGGCCTGCGGCGACCTTTCTGACTGCGTCAAGCTGGAACTTGACCTGCGGGCCAAGCAGTACGACGTCCACATCGGCAATGCGGTCATTTGCTTCGGTGATGGACAGGGCGTTGATTTCCGCATCCACATTCATTTCTTTTGCTGCCGCGCGCATTTTCTGCACGAGCATGCTGGTGGACATACCTGCGTTGCAAGCCAGTAAAATCTTTTTCATAATGATTTCCTCCAAATCCTTTTCTTATATCTGATTGTTGTTTTGTTATCTGTATGCTTCTGTATCAGCCTTCGGACTCTGCTTCCATGATTTTCTTCTGTACCTTCTCACTTGCCTTCATAAACGGCAGGTAAATCAGGACACCGAGTACAATGATAATGGCCTGTACGACAATGGCACGCCAGTCGCCGCCGGTTGCCAGGAAACCACTCAGCAGCGGAGGAGTTGTCCACGGAATCTGTACGACACAGGGGTTCATCAGACCCATTGCGGTTGCCGCATAGGCGATGGTAATACCAAGAGCCGGAACAGCGATGAACGGGATGACCAGTGCATAGTTGAATACGATCGGGTAGCCGAAGATCATCGGCTCATTGATGTTGAACAATCCCGGAACCATGGACAGCTTGACGATATCACGGCTGGGCTTGTACTTACTGAACAGGAGCGTTGCGATCACCAGGCAGATGGTGCTGCCCGAGCCGCCCATCATGCCGAAGCCCGGAACCATCGAGACATTGATGATGTTCGGAATCGGTTCGCCTGCGGCGAATGCCGCCATGTTTTCCGTCATGTTGACGATGAGCAGCGGCTCCAGAATGGACGAATAGATGACCGACTGATGAATGCCCTGCGTGAACAGCAGGTTGCCCAGCGTATACAGGATGAGGCAGCCCGCAAGGCTTGTGCCGACATTTTTCAGCGGCGTCTGGATCAGTGTGGAGATCAGTTTGACCAGATCGGTGTCGAAGCCGATGAACAGAATTGCGGAAATGATTGCAAACAGGCTCATAACCAGAATGACCGGAATGAGGACATTGAACGAATCACCGACCGCCTGCGGCACCTGGTCACCGAGGTTGACCTGAAGGCGCTTGATGTTGGAAACGCGGATAAACAATTCGGTTGCCAGCAGGCCGATAATAATGCCGGCAAACATGCTGTTCGTGCCCAAGTTGCTGTAGCTGAGCAGGCCGCTCAAAGTAACTGCATCTTCAGCGCCGACCGGAACAGCGGAGATCGTACCCAGCATCATGATAATCAGCGTTGCCAGCGAGATCATTGCCGCTGCATACGGGTTTTTAAATCCCCTGTTCCTGCTCAGGAAAAAGCCGATTGTCGGCGCAATCATCAGTCCGGAGATATTCAGCGTGCCGTTGACAATCAGTGAGCCCCAGTAGGTTGCAGCCTCCAGTGCGCTGCCCGAAAGAATCTTGACAAAAATTACGTTGTTCAGCAGGACTGCCAGACCTGCCAGGATGTACAGCGGCATGATGGTGGCAAATGCATCACGCAGGGTCTTCAGATGAATCTGATTGCCCAGACGGGCCGCGCCCTCTGCAAACCGGTCCATAAACGGACGTTTTTCAGTTATCTCAGTTGACATAGTTTCTTACCTCTTTTCTTCCCTCATCACATAGTTAGTTTACACAATTTCTTTGCTGGATGCCACCTGTTTCAGCCATGCAGCCGATTTTTTACATCTTCTTTCATAGCTGTCCTGAAGCCGTACTTCCACAAAGCCATAACGGTTCTTGAACGCATGTGCCCATGACCAGTTGTCAATGACTGCCCAGTAATGATATCCGACACATTTTGCACCTTCTTCAATCGCTTTTGCGACCCATTCGAGATGCTCGCGGACAAAGTCAACGCGGTAGTCATCCTGAATGACGCCATCAGCGCCGCGGAACTGATCTTCCTTCTCAATGCCGATGCCGTTTTCCGAGATAAAGAATGTGAGATCGGGATATTTCTCCTTGAGCATCATGCCGAAATCATAAATGCCCTTGGGATAAATTTCCCAGCCGCGGGATTCATTCATCCGGCGTTCCGGCCAGATATACGGCTCACTGAATATCGGATTGCCGTTGGCATCCACCGGAGAGGAAGGCGCTTGTACGCGGGTCGGCTGATAGTAATTGAAGCCGAGCCAGTCGACAATGCCCTGCGAGAGAATGCCGTCATCACCCGGACGAACCGGAGCCGGTGCACCCTTCTGCGCGAGCGTATCCAGCACATCCTGCGGCAGGCAGCCCTTTGTGACCAGATCCAGCCACCAGCGGTTGTGCAGGCCGTCCCGCATGCGCACCGCTTCGAGATCGGCTGTGGACGGATTGTCCTTCGTGTACGGCGGTGCAAAGCAGTTGATCAGGCCGATCTTGACATCTGCCGGGATCGTGCCGTTTTTCTGGAGCCTGCGGAAGGCGCCAACCGCCAGTGCATGTGCCAGCGCAATATGATATTGCGTAACAACCGAGCGTTTGATATCCTTGACGAACGGATACCATTCACCCTCCAGGTAACGCATTTCCGGTTCCACAATCGGTTCGTTGAAGGTGAACCAATACTTTACTTCTCCAGCGAATTCGGTAAACGCCTGCTCTGCATAATGTGCGTATGCTTCGACGACCTCCCGGCTCTCCCATCCACCGCGGCGGAACAGATAGGTCGGCATGTCGAAGTGGTACAGATTGACAAAGACCTCCATGCCGTTTTCCTTCGCACAGGCGAGCATCTTGTGATAGAACGCCGCGCCGTCCGGATTGATGCTGCCGTCCTGATCGAGAAGCCGGCTCCATTGAATAGACGTTCGGAAATTCGTCAGTCCGAGAGACTTGAGCAGCTTGATGTCCTCCTCATATCGATGATAGAAATCGATTCCGACATAAGAGCCCACCTGATTGTGGAAGTCACCGATGCACTCATCCGACCAGGTGTCCCAGATATTTTCCAGCTTGCGGAAGGTCTCCTCGACCTCGGCCTGACGGCTCATGCCGACTGCCACGATCAGCGCGTTGATGACCGAAAGCGGCGCGACAAGGCTGTCCACAAACGACGCCATGTTGCTCT
>CALYTA010000199.1 GCA_945486175.1 uncultured Clostridia bacterium
TTTTTTATACATATAGGTCGTTTCATCGTTGAATGTATTGTTTTCCGGATGAAGATAAATGCTTTCATATCGTCTTGGATCTGTTACGCCGATCAGCGGAAGCAGCTCATATTCATCTGCAAAATTCAGATCCAGTTCCTGATATACGCTCCTGACCAGATCGACACAGCTTCCGACCGGTTCTGCAAAAATGATATCCGGCGCTTCCGCCTGTACCAGTTCCTTCACCGTTTCCAAAAAATGCGTCACATCGTGACACAGGCAGCCGTTTTGAATTTCCCGTACAGGAACGCCGGAAAGCCTTGCATAATTCGTGTCAACCAGGTTTTCACCCAGATCATTGGTAATCAGGGCAACTTTCATGCCTTTTCCCTTTAAATAATTTGCAGTTTCTACCATCGTCGTTGTTTTGCCCGATCCGAGGAAACCGCTGAACAGCATAATTTTCTGTTTTGCCGTTCCGTTCTGTCCGCATGTATCCATCTGCTTTTCCCTTCTTTGTTCTGTCAATCTGTTGCATAAATTGGTGGTCTGTTAGTTGCTTAAGGTGTTACTCTATTATTGGAGTTAGTCTAATATTCAGGTCAAAGGAAGCGGAGCAGTTGCTCCGTTTCCCCTTATTCAACGGAAAGAATGGAGTCCGCATACCACGAAGCTGCTTCTTTGACCCGCTTGCGCACCGGCATGCCGGTACCGGACAGGATAACCAGCCGGCCGTACTTCTCTTCTGAGACGTCACCGGTGTATGGCGTCATTGTGACAACATTTCCGGCACAGTCCACAAGATACAGTCCTGCACTTGTCATCACAAAGCCCTTGACGCGGAATGTCACCTCGATAAACATCTCGATAAACTTCTGCAGGGCATACGGCGTAATGGTCGGCGCCACTGTAACGAGCAGCTTGCGCAGGGTCAGATCGGCGGTCAGCGGCAGTTCTGCGCCATCCGCATGGGATGATGCTGCAAGAAGCTCCAGTATTCCCCGGTCTGTTCTGCCGAAGGCCGTTTCCAAAACCGGCATATCCGGCCGCTGTCCCCGGATCAGTTCCCGGGTGCGTTGGAGCTGTTCCTCTGTCGCACGGTCAACCTTGTTGATAAGCGCCACATCACTCGACGCGAGCTGTTTGACGCAGGTGCGGGCTGTGGCATACAGCTTCGGAAAACGAACCGCATCCACCAGGCACACGGCTCCCTGATAGGCAATATGCGGGAAGCGTTCCGTCTGGCTGAACAGCCTGCGCACACCGGTCGGATCAGACAGGCCGGATGCTTCGACAAGAATGACATCCGCATTCACATCTGCCGACTCGCGCAGTACCTTTTCAAACTGATCCAGCCGGCAGGAACAAAATACGGAACCGCCTGCAATTTCATTCAGATATGCGCCGAGATCGGCGAGGAGGGTACCGTCAATCCCCTCCTGCCCGAACTCGTTGACGATCAGCTGTATTTTCTTTCCGGCAAACAGCCTCAGGAAATTCTTTAAAAAAGTCGTTTTCCCCGCGCCCAGAAAGCCGGTAATGAGATACAAATCGCTCATAAATTTACTTGTTCAGCGAATCAATTGCTTCCTGAATCGCAGCTTCCAGCTCTGCTCTGGTCGGAATGATGGAACGGTACTTCAGTTCGCCATTGATGTACATGGACGGCAGGTTCGGAACGCCCATCTTGACGCAGCGTGCGACATTTTCCTTGTAGATGAATTTGTACTCAACCATATCGATCTTGTCGCCGAAGGTCTCCACTGCCTGATTGGCAGCATTCATCATATAACCACAGGCAGCACACTGTGCCGAATCCAGTGTAAACACCTCGACAAGCGGCTTGGTCAGATGCTCATAATCCGGCAGAACCACGCCAGAGGTATCAATCTCCTCTGCCTGATAATTCTTGACCATTTCACGAACAGCGTCAGTCTCCAGTGCAGCCTGTGCAATGCCGATGCAGTTTTCAACCGGAACGTCATACGGCATATCGCAGCCCGGTGCAATGATGAAATTCTTCTTCACCTTGACAGAATCGAGCAGATCAACTGCAAACTTCATGTTGTCCTGCTGGTTGCCGAGCAGCATGATCGAAGTCAGCGGAATGTTGCCGCCAATGACAACATTGTAGCGGTCAGAAATTTCCTTCGCTGCAAGCAGATCGACGTTTTCATCGACAGAGATGGAATCCGGATCGGTCTTGCACATCGCCTCAATGTTGCGGGTTGCATCGCCGCAGACAAAGAACGAAGAGAATGCGCCCTTTTCACGGATATGCTTGAAAATTTCAGTGTACTGGCTGGTCATGTACTGCTCAAAATGATCGGTCGAAATCTGGGAGATCAGCGGGTCGACCATTGCAATGACATCCATGCCCGCCTCAATGTAATAATCCGCCATTTTCATGCAGACACGGCTGCAATAGGAGAACAGGCTTTCCACTTCTTCCTCGAAGTCATACATATCCGTGAACAGGTTGTTGCCGCGCAGATGAGAGGCCAGCGTAAACGGGCCGCAGATCAGGCCATACAGTGCAGTGGTATCGCCGACTGCTTCCTTCATACGGTGCATGACATCCAGAACATAGGGAATACGGCCCGATTCCTTCGTCGGAATCGTGCAGTCACACGGTGTTTCCGGCGGCTCTTCATCGCTGCCATCCAGCGGATGACCTGTAACAGACGGCGGACAGTCATCTGCCCATACCAGATCACAGCCCAGGCACTCTGCCTCGATCTGCAGATCAAAGATAACCGGCTGTCCGTCCGGCTTATACAGTCTGTTGACCTCCATCAGAGACTCAAATGCCTTGTCTGCGTCGGTCAGCATCTCCGTTGCCGTATAGCCTTTCAGCTTGCCTGCGTGTACGCCTGCAAACGGAACCCACGGTGCACGCTCGGTTTCCTCATGGCGCAGTGTACGGAATAACAATTCTTTCATACTGGACTCCTCCTCAAAACTAGACTCCTTTTTGAATGCAACATAAACACCAATTTATCTTTCTGCTGCTTTATGCGCGCAGCAGGAAGCTTCTCTGTTATCAATGGCTGGCCGGGGTGATTCAGCCAGCGCCTCACGCAGATGTACGATAACCTGATCTATGCCCCTGCGGTATTCCTCCAGCGTGTTCACCCAGTTGTGCATACAGGCTCTGCCCTCTTCTGTAATCTCAAAGACCCGCTTTCCCATTCCGGCTTTGGAATCGGAATCGATATGGGATCGAACCAGTCCATGGTCTTCCATATCGCGCAGAACACGGTATATGCCGGCTGCATCCGGCTGCGTGTCAGACCACAGCTCCGTGCGCGCAATCTTCTGCAACAGGTCATACCCATGTGTCGGCTTCTCCGCCAGAGAAAACAGAATGATCGGCCGGACAAACCGCGTCAGGGTTCCTCCCTGACAGGCGCATCTGCTGTTCTCATTTTTCATACAATCTCCCACCTCTATACTGGGCATTATAGCAGTTTTTTTCTTTTTATTCTTGCACCATATTTTTATTTTTTTGAAAATTTTTTCACTATATTGTTCAAAACCCAAAAAGCCCCACCAGAGACGAT
>CALYTA010000200.1 GCA_945486175.1 uncultured Clostridia bacterium
ATGCACACCCAATGCGTGCGCGTGCACATTGCGTGCATCCTGTCATTTTTTTAACGAATATGGATAAATGTCCTCCCTGTGCGTGCGCGTGCACGCAGCATTTTCCCCTTCTCTCTGTTCCGGCGCCTCCCGCACTGGAACCTGCTGTCTCCGAATTGCCATGCCAGCTGAAAATATTTCTTTTTACTGCATCTTAAACGGCAAACAAAAAACAGCGCCGCCGGGGCGTCCTGCCTCTGCACACGCTGTTTCTCTGTTTTCGGTCCCGCTTTCACTGGCTCGATGCATCCCAGTATAGCTTTTTCTGCTTTTCGTCCAGTGTTTCGACAAATCGCTTTTTCAGCATCAGAAACTCCTCGATATCCATAAGAATGTGATACAAAATCGCACGGTTTTCAAATTCCTGCCGATCCCTGGGCAGCGGCTGGTGCTGCATCTGCTGGAAAATCTGTGTCAGCTGCTCCAGCTGTGCGTCCGGCGCATTGATTTCCACCACATATTGCCTGAGATACAAAAGATAGCCGGATACAATCTCCGCCTGCCGCGGCATGCGCCGGATCCTCCGCATTTCATCATGCAGATTGTGCAGCAGGCTGCACTGGCGTGCGCGCATTTCAAAATATCGGATATAATACGCAGGATGCGATGCCCACGTATTGTCCTGATATTCATATGCGCGTGCAACTGCACGCTCCAGTTTGTCCTCCAGTTCTGTGATTTCCTCCCAGACACTGCGGTCCATCTCGCGGCCATGCAGATAATCCGCCAGCCCTTCCAAAATATCCTGCAGCATCCGTTCTGTTTCGCGCATGCTGCGTACAATTGCTTTTTTCTGGCCGGGAAACAGCAGATTGAGTGCAATCGCAATGCAGATACCGATGCACACCAGCTGAAATTCATTGATGACCGCTGCCCCGGTGAATTCCTCCGCCATCATCAGATGCGCCCCCGCTACGACATTGACTGAGATGGACTGATTCCATTTGAGCATGTAGCTGATGATGACAACAACAAACACAAATACGCCAAAGCCAAGCCAGATGCTTTCCATATAATAGACCACAGTGCGCGCAACCACTACTGCAAAGCCAAACGACAGCAAGCGCGCTGACGCCAGCCGGACGGTTGCCCATTTTGTCGTGACGATGGAGAGCAGCGCAATCGTGCCAGCCGAAATGGCATAGTCCAGCTGCATCATTTCCGCAATAAAGATTGCCATACAGCTGCCAATTGCAATTTTCAGCGCCTGTATGCTGTTCTTTTTCCATATCTCCCAGTCCCAGTCCGTCATGCTGCTCCCCTTTCCATCTTCCTCTTATAAAGCAGGGCACACCGCTGATATCTCAGCAATGTGCCCTGTATCGTAACCGTTTAATCGTTTATTTGTCTTCCAGCGCTGCCTGTGCTGCCGCGAGGCGTGCGATCGGCACACGGAACGGCGAACAGGAGACATAATTCAGGCCGACCTTGTGGCAGAACGCAACCGAGGACGGGTCGCCGCCATGCTCGCCGCAGATGCCCATCTTGATGTCCGGGCGGGTTGCACGGCCGTTTTTGGCTGCCAGCTGGATTAACTGGCCGACGCCGCTCTGGTCGAGGCGTGCAAACGGGTCGGATTCGTAAATTTTCGCGCCATAATAAGAGGTAAGGAACTTGCCCGCATCGTCGCGCGAGAAACCGAACGTCATCTGCGTCAGGTCATTCGTGCCGAAGGAGAAGAACTCAGCTTCTTCCGCAATTTCACCCGCCAGCAGTGCTGCGCGCGGAATTTCGATCATCGTGCCGATGTGGTACTGGATGTCCGAGCCCTTCTCAGCCTTGACCTGTTCTGCGACTTCGACAACGATGTCCTTGACGAACTTCAGCTCCTTGCGTTCACCGACCAGCGGGATCATGATCTCCGGAACGATGTCATAGCCCTTTTCCGCCTTGACTTCAATCGCAGCTTCCATGACAGCACGGGTCTGCATGCGTGCAATTTCCGGATAGGTGACAGCCAGACGGCAGCCGCGGTGGCCCATCATCGGGTTGAACTCATGCAGCTCGTCGCACTTCTGCTGTACTTCTTCCGGCGTCATGCCCATGTCCTTCGCCAGCGCTTCGATATCCGCCGGATCAGTCGGAACGAACTCATGCAGCGGGGGATCGAGATAGCGCACGGTCATCGGACGGCCTTCGAGCGCCTCATACATCGCCTTGAAGTCACCCTTCTGGAACGGCAGCAGCTCAGCGAGTGCTTCCTCGCGCTGCTCCGCCGTATCGGACAGGATCATCTTGCGGATCTTCGGGATGCGCTCCGGCTCAAAGAACATGTGCTCGGTGCGGCACAGGCCGATGCCTTCCGCGCCCAGGCGAACCGCGTTTGCGGTATCCGCCGGCGTGTCCGCGTTGGTGCGCACGCGCAGCTTACGGAAGCTGTCTGCCCACGCCATGATACGGCCAAAGTCACCGCCGACCGATGCGTCAACCGTCGGGATCATACCTTTATAAATCTTGCCGGTCGTGCCGTCGAGGGAAATTTCATCGCCCTCATGGAACGTATAGCCGCCAAGCGTGAATACCTTTGCCTCTTCGTCGATCTGGATTTCGCCGCAGCCGGAAACACAGCATGTACCCATGCCGCGTGCGACAACCGCTGCGTGCGAGGTCATGCCGCCGCGGACAGTCAGAATGCCCTCGGACGCGTGCATGCCTTCGATATCCTCCGGAGAAGTTTCCAGGCGGACGAGGATGACCTTTTCGCCGCGCTCTTCATGTGCCGCCTTGGCTTCCTCTGCGGTGAAATAGATTCTGCCTGCCGCCGCGCCGGGGGATGCCGGCAGAGCCTGGCCGATTTCCTCGCCGTTTTTCAGGCCGTCTGCGTCAAAGGTCGGATGCAGCAGCTGGTCGAGCGACTTCGCTTCGATGCGCATAACTGCTTCTTCCGGTGTGATGCGGCCCTCGTCGACGAGGTCACATGCGATCTTCATTGCAGCAGCCGCTGTGCGCTTGCCATTTCTGGTCTGGAGGAAGAACAGGTTGCCCTCCTGAATCGTGAATTCCATGTCCTGCATATCGCGGTAATGGTCTTCCAGACGGTTTGCGATATCCATAAACTGTGCATAGCACTCCGGCAGGTCCTCCGCAAGGCGGGTGATCGGCTGCGGGGTGCGGATGCCTGCGACGACGTCCTCGCCCTGTGCGTTAATGAGGTACTCGCCAAAAATGCCCTTTTCACCGGTGGACGGATTGCGGGTGAATGCAACGCCCGTGCCGGAGGTGTCGCCCATGTTGCCGAATACCATCGACTGGACATTGACCGCAGTACCCCAGTCGCCCGGGATGTCATTCATGCGGCGGTAGACGATGGCGCGCGGGTTATCCCATGAACGGAATACCGCCTTGACCGCCTCCATCAGCTGTACCTTCGGGTCCTGCGGGAATTCTGCGCCCATCTTCTCCTTATAAATCGCCTTATAGCGGGCGATCAGTTCCTTGAGATCGTCTGCCGTCAGCTCGGTATCATATTTGACGCC
>CALYTA010000201.1 GCA_945486175.1 uncultured Clostridia bacterium
ACAGAGATAAGGGGAACCGTATCCAAAATTTTATGGGAATGTGCGGGTGACCTCGCGCCCCAGGAGGGCATGGAAACAAATAAGGGAACAGCAGGCATGCTGTGCGGTGTTTCCAACGGCTATGTTGTAGTCGGCGGCGGCGCGAATTTCCCGGAAGAAGGCCCGGCTCTCGGCGGCACAAAGAAGTCCTATCCGGACATCTATGTATTGAAGCAGGAGGATGGCCAGCTGGTGGAAGTAAACCACATGACGCTGGATTATGAAATTTCGTATGGTGCTTCGATTACGACGGACGATGGCATTTATTATGTTGGCGGAAGTACAGCAGAAGGAAAGGGCAATCAGGTGCTGCTTGTAAATGCAGACGATGCCGGAAAGATCACTGTCGATACGGTTGGCGAGCTGCCGTTTACATTTTCTGACGGCTTTGCGGCTCTGAAGGATGATGTGCTCTATGTTGGAGCCGGAAAAATGGACGGACAGGCAACAAACCGCGTATTTGCTCTGGATTTGAATACAAAAAAGACCACGGAGCTGGCAGCAATGCCAAATGAGGCCACGAGAACACAGTGTGTTTCGCAGCTGTTGGGCGATTCCATTTATGTATTCAGCGGCGGTGACCAGGTTGCTTATACGGACGGCTATCGGTATAGCATCGAAGAGAACAAATGGGAACAGATTTCCGATGTACAGGTTGGAAATGAAAAGATTTCCCTTTTGGGAGCAAATTCTGTAAAGCTGAACGAGCATTCCATGCTGGTCGTAGGCGGCTTTAACAAAGACGTATATGACAACGCAGTGGCTCAGATGGCAGAGCTGAAGGATGAAGAGTTGCAGCAGTTTAAGCTCAACTATTTTGGCGCAGATCCGTCGGAGCTGCAGTGGAACCGCAAGGTGCTGATTTATGACGCAGATGCGGATACATGGACATCAATCGGAGAGGTACCGTTTGATGCGCCGTGCGGAGAGGCACTTGTCCTCGACGGTGACCGCATTTATTCCATCAATGGCGAGATTAAGCCGGGAACAAGAATAAAGCACATGTATAGCGGCATCCTGCAGATGGAGGAATGAGCCGCATGCAGCCAGACGCTTCGGCATCTGGTTGGCTGACAGCTTGATTTTCTGGAATGATACAAACTGATACCCAAAAGCGCCTGTCGACAGATAGGCGCTTTTTTTGGCGAAAAACAGGAGAAATACCGGCAAAAGGCTGCTGTGGAAGCCTTTTTTGCCTGCGCCATTTTCCAACTTGCTGTATTTGGCGCCTGTTCAGCAGAGGTTGACAAATCCAGCCCGGAGATGTACCATAAAACACGATATTTTGCAAAATATCATTCCGTATTACACCTGAATGGAATTTTATTGCTTGGGGAGGTCCGATCATGCCTGGAAAAATGACAACCCGCTGGCATCACTTATCTATACCATATAAAGTGAGTTTGCTGTGTGCAGCCTTTATATTGCCCATGCTGATTTTAATTGCCGGATTATTTTCTGAATTTTATTTTTATCACAGGCAGACGGATCAGATTTTGGCAGAATACAGCAATTGCAGTGACTTTTCTGCTGCGATCAGACAGGAAACCGAACAAATAGAACAGATGGCATATGCCACAGCAAATGCTGAGGAACTGAATCAATGTGAAGCGGTGCGCAAGAAAAGCGATCAATGCTTACAGAGCCTGACAGAAGCGGATACCACGGAAAGCCAAAAGATCAAGTGCATGAAGCAAACCCTTGTACGTGCGCTTGCAGTCTACCGGCAGCATCAGGATGCATTTTTACAGACCTTGCAGCAGGGTACCTTTGAGCAGCAGGCCTTTTCTGAAATAAAAGCAGAGGGCAATTATCTGTGCAGCTATGCCGATACTTTAACAGCGGCACTGTTGGAAAGCGGAAAATCCAGTTATCTTGAGCTTGGCCGTCAGCTGGCGAACAATAATATGATTGTTGTTGCAATGATTGCGCTGTGTACATTTGGGATGACCTGCGGCATTACAATGCTCATGCACAGCATCGTTGTACCTGTGCGGCGGCTGAACGACGCATCTTTGCAGGTCGCGCAGGGACATTATGATGGGCCGGATTTGCAGTATCCGCAGACGGATGAAATCGGGCAGCTTGCAAAAAGCTTCAATCAAATGAAGCATCAGATTTCGCGGACCATTCATGCATTGGAAGCGGAAGCAAAAATGGAGAAGGATTTGCGCCGGCATCAGGAAGAAGAGGCACGGCTCAGCCAGCTGGTAGAGCGCAGCCGGTTCGCGCAGCTGCAAAGCCAGATCAACCCGCATTTCCTGTTCAACACCTTGCAGAGCATTGCGAATATGGCAGAGCTGGAGGACGCTGCGGTGAGTGAGGACATGATTTTGCGGTTGGCTAAATTCTTCCGGTATACACTGGAAACAGATGATGCCGTTGTAACGCTGTCCCGCGAGCTGGACCTGCTGCGCGATTATATTTCCCTTCAGGAAATGCGGTTCGGTGACCGCATTGTGTTTGAAATGGATTGTGATCCGGCCTGCGACCAGCTGCCGGTACCAAAATTTATTGTGCAGCCGTTGGTGGAAAATGCAATTGTACATGGCATGCGCCAGCGCACGGCCGGAGGGCGCATCCGTATTACCTGCCGGAAAACTGCGGACGGCTGCCGCATTATGATTTCAGACAACGGCTGTGGATTTCATACCGCAGCGCCCATTCCGGAGAAGTCCTCACCGGGAAAGCATTCCATTGGACTGCGCAATATTGCACAGCGCATCGAAACCATGGGTGGTTCCCTGCGGCTGTACAGTATCTGCGGCATAGGCACAGCCGCACGGATCTGCATTTGTGAAAGGAGACCTTCAAATGATTAAAATACTGGTAGCAGAGGATGAAGCCCTGAGCCGGATGACACTGATTCATCATTTGCGCCGCAAACTGAGCGATGCACTGATAGAAGGCGTATCAAATGTCAGGGAAGCAGTTGACCGTGCGGAAAAGCTCAACCCGGAGCTGATTTTTATGGATATTGAAATGCCTCTGCTCAATGGCCTGGAAGCGGCAACAATCATCCATAAACGTCAGCCCGAAACAAAGATTGTGTTTCTGACTGCCTTTGACCGGTTTGATTATGCAGTCGGTGCACTGCGGGCAGGAGGAAATGATTATCTGCTCAAACCGTTCGATAAGGCACAGATTGAGGATTGCCTGCGAAAAGCCTTGCATTTGGAAAATGATGATACTGATGCGGAAACAGATGACCAGAGTCCATTCCAGATACAGTTTTCTGTATGGCTGAAAAATCATTATATGGACGATGTTTCGCTTGAGCAGGCAGCAGATGCCATGGGGATGAGTGCGTTTTATTTTTCACGTCTGTTCCGAACCTCATATAATCAGACATTTTTGGAATATTTGACAGCATACCGCGTGGAACGGGCAGCAGAACTGCTTCGTATGACAGACATTCCGGTGCGTGAGATCGCACCCCGTGTCGGATATGCTGATGCAAATTATTTTTCC
>CALYTA010000202.1 GCA_945486175.1 uncultured Clostridia bacterium
AATATACCCGCCTCGTCGATCCGGACACAACATTATATACCTTTGTCCGCGACTGCGGCTGTTATTCGGTCAAATGCGGCTGTGAAACGACCAACTGCGGCCTGTGCACCGTCTGGATGGACGGCACGCCGGTGCTCTCCTGTTCGGTGCTCGCGGCACGCGCTGCGGGCCATGAAATCACCACACTGGAGGGCGTTCTGGAGGAATCCAAAAAATTCACAGATTTCCTCGCGGCAGAAGGCGCAGAGCAGTGCGGCTTCTGCTCCCCCGGCTTTATTATGAATGTGCTTGCAATGAAGCGCGAGCTGTCCAATCCGACAGAGGAAGAAATCCGCCAGTATCTGTCCGGCAATCTGTGCCGCTGCACCGGTTACATGGGACAGATGCGTGCCATCCGCAAATATATGGAGGTGGAAGCGTGAAATACGTCAATACCGCAGTGAAAAAGCTGGATGCGGATGCGCTTGTGCAGGGCAAGCCGGTGTATACCGACGACCTTGCGCCAAAAGACTGCCTGATGATCAAGCTGCTCCGTTCCCCGCACGCACACGCGAAAATCGTCGATATCGATACCAAAATTGCGGAAAAGGTTCCGGGAGTTGAATTGATTCTGACCTGTAAGAACGCACCGCGCCACCGCTATACCTCCGCCGGCCAGACGTATCCCGAATGGTCGCCATATGACCGCGTGCTGTGCGACGACACAATGCGCTATGTCGGCGATGTCGCGGCTATTGTCGCGGCAGATACGGAAAAGCACGCCGAGCAGGCGTGCAAGCTGATTAAAGTCACGTATGAGGTTCTTGAGCCGGTTCTCGACTTTGAGACTGCGAAGGACAACCCCATTCATGTGCACGACGATGACAGCTTTGCAAAGGCGCCGTTCGGCTACGCGCCGGAGCGCAACCTGATTACCTCGGGCAGTGAGGATTTCGGTGATTTCGACGCAGAATTTGCCAAATGTGCCTATACGGTCGACTGTACCTATTATACCCCCGCACAGCAGCAGTGCATGATGGAGACCTTCCGTTCCTACGCGTATATGGAATATTCCGGTCGCCTGACGCTGGTTTCCTCCACACAGGTGCCGTTCCATGCCCGCCGCCATGTGGCAACCATGCTCGGCATCCCATACACGAAGGTCCGCATCATCAAGCCGCGCATCGGCGGCGGCTTCGGTGCAAAGCAGACCTCTGTCTCTGAATTTTATCCGGCTGCGGTCACCTGGCTGACCGGCAAGCCGTCCAAGCTGATTTTCACGCGGCAGGAATCGTTTGCCTGCTCCAACAGCCGCCATCAGATGCGCGTGCGCGCACGGGCAGGCTGTGACGCAGAGGGCAACATCACCGCAATCTCCATGGAATCGCTGTCCAACACCGGTGCATATGGCGAGCATGGCTCGACCGTTGTCGGTCTGGTCGGCCACAAGACCATTCCGCTGTACAACAAGCTCAAGGGCGGACGGTTTACCTGGGATGTCGTGTATACAAACATGGAACCCGCTGCCGCCTTCCGCGGATACGGCGCGACACAGGGCACATTTGCACTGGAATCCACCATCAACCAGCTTGCAGAAAAGGCAGGCATTGATCCGGCAGAGCTGCGCCTGCGCAACATCGCAAAGGAAGGCGCAGAGGTCTTCATGACGCCGGAAATCAAATACCTGAATTCCACCGGTCTGCGCGAGTGCATCACGCGCGGCATGGAGCTGAGCGGCTGGAACGAAAAGCCGCACCGCCAGGTCATGCCGGACGGAAAGATCCGCGGCATGGGCATGGCAATCTGCATGCAGGGCTTCGGTATCGCCAATGGCGACACCGCTTCGGTCGTGCTTCTGCTGGAGTATTTCGGCTTCTATACGCTGATGATCGGTGCGACCGATATGGGCACGGGCTGTGACACGATTTTCGCCCAGATGGTCGCCGATGCGATGAACTGTCCGATGGACAAGGTCATGGTACACGGCGTCGACACCGATGTATCGCCATATGACCCGGGTTCCTATGCGTCAGCTTCGACTTATGTCACCGGCATGGCGGTTGTCAAAGCCTGTGAGCACATGCAGGAGCTGATTTTGGACGAGGCAGCCGTGCGCATGGACTGTCCACGCGATATGCTCAGCTTTGACGGCGCGGAGATTACCTCCGAGGACGGAAAATCGCTCGCGCTGGATGATCTGGCATCAGCTCTGGTCGCAGGCCCAAAGACACATCAGCTGGTTGCAACCGCATCCCATGGCTCTCCGATTTCCCCGCCGCCATTTATGGCAGGCTTTGTGGAAACCGAAACCGATCCGGAAACCGGCAAGACAGATGTCATCAAAATGGTCGGTGTCGTCGACTGCGGCACGCCGATCAACCGTGCTCTCGCCCGCGTTCAGACCGAGGGCGGACTGTCGCAGGGCATCGGCTTTGCCCTGTTTGAAGATGTACAGTATCAGCCGAATGGCAAAATGATGACAGACAGCTTTATGAACTATAAAATTCCGACCCGCATGGATACAGGTGAAATCGTCGTGGATTTCTCGGAAAGCTACGAGCCGACCGGCCCATACGGTGCAAAGTCCATCGGTGAAGTGGTCATCAACACCCCTGCCCCTGCAATTGCACAGGCTGTGTATCAAGCGACCGGTGTCCGCGTGACAACCCTGCCGGTCACACCGGAAAAGATCGTGATGGGACAAAAATAAGGCAAAATGCAAGGACGGGCAGCCGAAAAAATGGTTGTCCGTCCTTTTTTCTCGTGTTACGCAGTGCTTATGCATCCTCATAGTGCCGGATGAGCACCTGAGTGCCGCAATCTCCCAGTCCCCGCTGTTCCAGCTCTTCATATTCTGAGAGCACCTGCTGCAAAACCTCCAGATGAATGCCGCTTTTTTCAGCTTCCTCGCAGGCGAGCTTCATGTCCTTGATAAAATGCTTGGCAAAGAAGCCGGGTGCATAATCGCCGTCCAGAATCTTCGGGCCGAACGCGTCCAGCTGTTTGCTGCCTGCTGCGCCGGTTGAGACTGACCGGAGCAGTGTCTGCATGTCCAGCCCTTTTGCGCGCGCATAGGTCAGCGCCTCACATACGCCGGACAGCGTGCCGGCAATCATGATCTGATTGGCCAGCCTGGCGTGCTGTCCGCAGCCCGCTGCGCCCTGATAATTGATGTTCGTGCCCATCGCACGGAACAGCGGCATGCATGCCTCATAATCTGCGCGTTCACCGCCAGCCAGAATGGAAAGCGTGCCGTTTTTCGCGCCGGTATCACCGCCGGTGACAGGTGCATCCATGACATGAAATCCCTTTTCCGTGCCCACGGCATGGATTTTTTCTGCCAGCGTCGGGCTGGTGGTTGTCATATCGATGAGATATGTCCCCGGCTGCGCGCTGTCCAGAATATTTCCCGGCGTGAAATAGACATCCTCGACATCCGTCGGGAAGCCGACAATCGTGATAACGGCTTCAACAGCCCTTGACACAACCGGCAATGCTGTCGTGGAAAATGGCGCCTTCCGCAAT
>CALYTA010000203.1 GCA_945486175.1 uncultured Clostridia bacterium
TTTTTATTGTACCACAACTCCGACAAGGTGTGAATAGCCTACTCCAAATTTTGCGATGATTCTTTTCCGCTCATCACTGCAATCCGGGCTGCAAACCATCTCATTTGACGCTCTGTCTGGAACCAGCCGGGTGAAATCCGCACGGTTCCGGTGCGCTCTGTCCCCGCTGTTTTGTGCGCGAGCGGTGCACAATGCAGCCCCGCGCGGACGCAGATATTCTGCTCGGCCAGACGCTGCGCGACGGTTTCCACCGGAAGCTGGCGGCTCCAAAATGACAGCACGCCGGTCTGCCGATTCATATCTGGCGAGATAAACGGCACGATGCCCGGAATTTCCCGCAGTTCGTCCTCTGCAATGCGGCATAAGGCGCGTTCATGCCGCAAAATTTCTTCCTCACCGATCCGCTGTATGAATTTCATCCCTTCAAACAGTCCTGCGACACCCGCAATATTCTGCGTGCCGCTTTCCAGGCGGTCAGGCAGAAAATCCGGCATTTCCGCCTGCTCCGACCGGCTTCCTGTTCCACCCGGCATGAGCGGATGCGGCATGTCGTCCGACAGCCACAGCAGCAGCCCGGTTCCCGGCGGGCCATACAGCCCTTTATGCCCCGGCATGCACACCGCCGCAAGGCTGGGCAGCTTTGACACATCGATGGGCAGCACGCCTGCCGACTGCGATGCGTCGAGAATCAGCGGGATGCCGGCCTCCGTCAGCATGCGGTCGAGCTGCTCAAGCGGCTGGATATAGCCGAATACGTTGGAAACATGGCACAAAACAAAGCAGTCCGCGCCGTCTGCAATCGCCTTTTTCGCCGATTCAAGCAGCATTTCATCGTTCCACAGCTCGCCTTTTAAAATTGTCAGCCGTTTGTGTCCCTGTTTGACAATATCGATGACCGGACGCAAAACAGCATTGTGTTCAAATGGGGAAATCGCAAAATGCCTGCATTCCTGCATTGAATACAGCGCAAGGCACAGTGCATGTGTCGCATTGCAGGTGAACACCACGCGGCGTGGGTCCTCCATCCCGAACAGCTCCGCTGCCAGTGTA
Source organism: uncultured Clostridia bacterium (assembly GCA_945486175.1). Classification (GTDB taxonomy): domain Bacteria; phylum Bacillota; class Clostridia; order Oscillospirales; family Butyricicoccaceae; genus Butyricicoccus_A. The sequence continues at coordinate 1,051 of CALYTA010000203.1, forward strand.
CGCGTGTCATATAAGATTTCCGCACCCATCGTTGCCGGGGGATGGGCGCTGCGCCCTGCGCCCGCCGCATGCCCCATCGCCCAGCGCACCGCGTTTCCGACTGCCGGCGGCTTTTTCATTGTCGTCGCTGCGTTGTCCAGATAAATCATCCGCCATCCTCCCAGCTCCAGACATCGGGCGGCATGTCTGCCAGACAATCTGCCGCCCGGTCAGATGCCTGTGTTTCTATTTCAAGCCCCCAGGAACAGGAACGCACCTTTGGCGAACGCGGCGGGCGCGCAAGCCTTGCGTCAATGCCGCATGCGGACAGCTTCCGCGAAAGAAGCAGCGCCTCGCTCTGGGAGCGGCACAGAATCATTCGACTCTGTTTCATCCTACGCACCTCCGAAATTCTTTCTCCTTACAGTATAAGATGCAGCCGCACATTTTGTGCCTGTCCCCTGCGCCTCCGCAGAACTCCCACAGCGGTGCCGGAAGCGCGCTTTTGTGCCGGGAGCTGTGCAAATTCGGCTTATTTTATACAAATCAGCGACAAATCCGGCCCAAATCCGCCGTTTTCTATATCTGATTGCCCTTGCAAAGCATACGGCTTTGTGCTATCGTTAAATACGAACAAAATTGATGCAATATGAGGTGACAGATACCTATGTTAACCAGCTCTTCCCTCCGCCTGCGCACAGAAGCGATGACCATCCTCGGCGGCCTGCGCAGTACGGAAGTTTTTTCTGTTTATGCGGACGCGCTGTCCGCACTGGACGATTCCCCGGCGGCATTCTGCCGGAGCTATGCGCGCCTGTGCCAGTTCCACTACACCCACGGCGACCTCGGCAAGCTTTTCGCGCGTGAAATCCACTATGATACCAATGTCCTGACCCAGAATGTGGACAAGCCGGTTTCCGCCGACGTGCGCGCCGCTGCGGATTTTGACCTGTACACGATCAACGCGCTCATTTCGCTCTCCGGTTCGGATTTTCTGGACTTTGCCCGCAAGTCCTATCGCAGCTGTGCCGAGCTGTTTGATGCCCTGCCGGGCTTCTCTGCCGGTACGCCGCTGCCGTTCGGCAACTGTGACGGCCTGCTCCAGATGTATCGCAAAAAGGGTTCCGGTTACTTCGCCCGCGCAAATGCCTTCACTGTCATCGACGGCATCCCGCAGCCGATTGCGAATCCCGACCCGATCCGCCTGTCCGACCTCAAGGGCTATGCAGTACAGAAAAAAGCCATCCGCGACAATACGCTGTCACTGCTCGCGGGCAAAAATGCCAACAACATCCTGCTTTACGGCGACAAGGGCTGCGGCAAATCGTCCACTGTCAAGGCGATTGCCAACGAATATGCAGACCGCGGCCTGAAGATCATTGAACTGCCGATGGATCAGATCAAGCAGTTCCCGGCAATCTGTTCGATGATCGAGCGAAGCCCGTTTACCTTCATCCTGTTCCTCGACGACCTGTCGTTCACGGCGGAGGATGAGCGTTTCGTTGCACTCAAGGCATTCATCGAAGGCGGCGTAGCTGGCAAACCGCACAACATGGCGATTTATGCGACATCCAACCGCCGCCACATCATCCGCGAGAACTTCTCCGACCGCAACGGTGACGATGTCCATGTCCGCGACGCGATGCAGTCTGCCTCCTCTCTGTCCGACCGTTTCGGCATCGAAATCACCTTCTCCAATCCGGTCAAGAACGAGTATCTCTACATCGTCGACCGCCTCGCCGAGGACTATGGCCTGGAGCTTCCGGAAGAGCGCCTCCATCTGCTGGCAGAGCGCTTCGCCATCCGCAAGAATGGCCGCTCCCCGCGCACCGCGCGCCAGTTCATCACGCACCAGCTTGCGCTGGAAAACGGCGACAAGGAAGCGGAAACCGGAGAAAACTGATCTTTTTTGCAATACAATGCGCCCCATCTGTCGGGTTGACAGATGGGGCGCTGTTTTTTCTGTTCCGTTATAATTTCAATCCGATGATGTCTTTATACCGCTTGAGGATAACCGAGGTGTCCAGCTTCACCAGACCAGGCAGCTGATACAACACCCCATTGATAAAGGTTTCATTTTCCTCCTGCGAGGATGTAACCGCGTGGACATGCAGGCGCGAATTTCCGCTCAGATGGTACAGCTTCGTGACCTCCTCGCAGCCCATCAGGATATCGACAGCCTGCTGAAAGCATTCCGGGCGCACCTCTATATCGAAATAGGTGGATATTGTCCGGCCTATAATTTTGGTCGGATCGACAATGATGCAGTATTCCTCAATGACGCCGCTTTCCTCCAGAGCCTGGATGCGCGCCTTCACAGCAACGCGCGACAGCCCGACCTGTTCCGCGAGATCGACATAGGAAATACGCGCGTTGTGTGTCAGAATCTCGATGATTTTCCGGTCGATATCATCCAAACCGCTCAAATACATATGCTGTTTCCTCCACCTTTCAGATA
>CALYTA010000204.1 GCA_945486175.1 uncultured Clostridia bacterium
GCATCATCAACGAAGGCTCCGGCGGCCTGATCTGTATCATCCTGTGACTCATCGTTTATGGACAGCGTTTGTTTTGTGCGCTGTCCTTTTTCTTTTCGCGTTCATTTGTACGCGGTGCGCGGACATTCCTTTCATTCATCCCTCACCGGCGTACAAATCCGAAAAAGTTGCAAAATCGCGCGTTTTTGCTGGACAAAGGCGCTGTTTTGTATCATAATATGGTAAGAACCTGATATGAAGGAGAATCCTGATGAAATATATTATCGTACTCGGCGACGGCATGGCTGACGAGCCGATTGACATGCTGGGCGGCAAAACGCCGCTGGAATATGCTTCTACCCCGACGCTGGACGCGCTCGCACCGCAGTCGGAAATTGCACTCGTACATACCATTCCGGACGGCATGAAGCCGGGCAGTGACACGGCAAATCTCGCGGTTATGGGCTACAACCCGCGCAAGTATTACTCTGGCCGCTCCCCGCTGGAAGCGCTGAGCATCGGCGTCGACATGAAGCCGACCGACATCGCCCTGCGCACCAACATCGTCACGCTGTCCGATGAAGAGGGCATTCCGTTTGAGCAGCGCACGATTGTCGACCACAGCTCCGGTGAAATTTCCACCGAGGACGCTGCTGTCCTGATCGACGCGGTGAAAGCCGCATTTGAGAACGACACCTATCATTTTTATGTCGGCACGAGCTATCGCCATCTGCTGATCTGGGATCACGGCGAGGTGATTGAGCTGGCACAGCCGCACGACCATCTGGGCGAGGTCATCGCACCGTATCTGCCGTCCGACCCGGTGCTGCGCGACATGATGATCCGCAGCTATGACATTCTGAACAATCATCCCATCAACATCGAGCGCGCAAAGCAGGGCCTGAACAAAGCGAACTGCCTGTGGTTCTGGGGTGCCGGCACGCGCCCGGCACTGTCCTCGTTCGAGGAAAAGACCGGCAAATCCGGTGTCATGATCTCTGCTGTTGACCTGCTCAAGGGCATTGCGGTCGGTGCAGGCATGGATGTCATCGAAGTCGAAGGCGCTACCGGCTCGCTGAACACCAACTATGAAGGCAAGGCGATGGCAGCGGTAAACGCCCTTCTGGGCGGCAAGGATTTCGCCTATATCCATGTCGAAGCACCGGATGAGATGGGCCATCAGGGCAATGTCGACCACAAGGTGCAGTCGATTGAACATCTCGACAGCCGCGTGATCCGTGTCATTATTGACGAGATGAACAAGGCCGGAGAGGATTTCCGCCTGCTCGTCATGCCGGATCATCCGACTCCGATCCGTTGCCGCACGCATACCAGCGATTCCATCCCATACCTGCTGTACGACAGCACAAAGCCGGTCAACGGCGGTTGCACGCTGTACAACGAAGCGCAGGCAAAGGCAACCGGCAAGCTGATCGAGCACGGCTATGAGCTGATTGACCGGCTGCTGGCGGAGTAAACAAATTCAAAAATCGAGCTGATACAGGAAACAGCCCCGGTTGTGAGACAGTTGCAATACACTATCTGCAAACGCGGGCTGTTTTCTGAACATCGAGCCGTTTGTTTCCAGCGAAAAAGTATTCTGATTCGTGCTATACATCAAATCCTGTCAAAGGAGGGCTGTGCTGTGAAACAGAAGTTCCGCGGTATCATCATATGCATCGTGCTGATGTTTGTCATTTTTCCGGTCCCAGCGCATGCGGATACCGGCCCGAAGCCATCTGTCCAGGTGGATTTTACCGATATGGAAAATGAACTATACTATGTCACACTTCTTTCTCAAAGCGATTCCACCGGCCCTGCCACAGCATATGATGGAAACAATCAATATGCCTGTTACCAGGAAGGAGACGAAGGATATGAAATCTGGAAGAAATTTGTAGATTACCAGGACAGCGATGGGTATTACTTTCTGCAATGGTTTGAACAATGCAGCGGAAACGATACATATTTGTGGAGTTATTATCCGCCATCTCCGTTCAAAGTCCTTGTCTATTTTCCCGAAAGAGATACCTTTGCTGTCAGTGAAGTCTGTGAACGATATGCGTTTGACAGCTATTTTATCGCCAGGCTGGATGCATCGGAAAGCGGAACCCTTGTGGTCAGCAAAACATATCATTTCAAATGGGAGATGATCTCACTTGCGGCGCGCATTGTAATCACAATCCTGATCGAACTTGTTATCGCACTTTTCTTCGGTTTCCGAACGAAAAAACAGCTTTGTTTTCTCGCTGTCGTTAATATTCTGACGCAGACAGCACTCAATATCCTGTTAAATATCCTCAATTACAATCGCGGCCCCTATGCCTTTACTTTTTATTACGTTGTATTTGAGCTTCTGATATTCGCGGTCGAAGCTGTTTTGTATCGAAAATTCCTGTCAGGGGAAAAAGAAAAGCCTGCCCGGCCTGTTCTTTACGCATTCACGGCGAATGTATTGTCCTTTGCATCCGGCCTCTGGCTCGCGCATATCATTCCGGGTATATTCTGAATACAAAAAAAGCAGCCTTCCGGCTGCTTTTTTCTTTACTTCTTCACATTCAGTTCGGTCTTGATCTTGGTTGTGGAAATCTCCGGCGTGCGCGGCAGATAGACAACCTCGCAGCCCTCGTCCTTGAGGAAATCGAACTTGCCCTCCCAGTCGTCGCCGATGACAAACGTATCGACATGGTACTCATGCACATCCGACTTCTTCTGATCCCAGCTTTCCTCCGGAATGACCAGGTCGACATAGCGGATAGCTTCTACCAGCTGCTTACGCTCCTCATAGGAGAAATAGCATTTCTTCTGCTTTTCATTCCAGTTAAATTCATCCGTCGATACCGCCACAATCAGGTAATCGCCCAGCGCCTTTGCCCGGCGCAGCAGGTTGATGTGTCCATAGTGGAGCAGGTCAAAGGTACCGTAGGTAATGACTCGTTTCATAATTCCAGATTCCTTTCAACAGCCTGAACGCTGTATAATATTCATGTGTAATATAACACATTATAGCACGACTGCACCGGCTGTTACAATGCTTTCCTGATTTTTCCCACAGACAGCAGACGTCCCCTCTGGTTTGCAGAGGGGACGCCTTTTTATATCAGATGGACAAAAGACCCGCTTTGTCCAGAATCGTAAACGCACGGCACAGATCCTCACTCAGATTGAGTCCGGTTCCTGTTCCAACAATTGCGCCCTTATCCACGAGTTTTTTTACCGCCTCGCGATAATATTCCGGTATATCATCCAGTGTCTTAAAATATCGCATGGTATCCTCCTCTTCTTCTCCCGCTGTCGGTTTGGTATCCGTCACGACCTCGCGGGAAATCAAATAATAACTCGGACTGCGGTCAATCGTGGCTTTGCCGCACTGTGCTAGGCTGGTTTTGACCACGCCCTTGCCCGCCACACTGACATAATTGCGCCGGATGGACGATGCGGTATATTTGCCGCTGTACCAGTAGCTGTCCAGCACGGTAATTGTCTGTCCGGATGCCGCTGCTGCCGT
>CALYTA010000205.1 GCA_945486175.1 uncultured Clostridia bacterium
GTACCGATGACAATTTCCGCACCGCGGCGCAGCTGCGGGATCTGGTTTTGAATCGGCTGGCCGCCGTACAGTGCAACGGCGCGGATGGCCTGTGTATAGCGCGTCAGCTTGCGGACTTCATCGCATGCCTGCATGGCAAGCTCACGCGTCGGACACAGGACAAGCACCTGTGTTTCGCGGCAGTCGGCATGCTGCAGGCAGCATTCCACTGCGGGCACGCCGAAGGCCATCGTTTTGCCCGTGCCGGTGTGCGAGCGGCCGATGATATCACTGCCGGACAGGACAGCGGGGATGGCGCGCGCCTGAATCTCGGTGGGCTGTTCAAAGCCCATTTCGCTGATGGCGCGCAGGACAGCCGGGGAAAGGCCGAGCTGCTCAAAGGTAACGGCAGCTTCTGCCGTTTCGTTTGTGTGAATAGACAAAATATTCCTCCTAATAAAGTTCAATCGAAAAATCAGATTGGATTAAGCAAAAAGAAAAGGCAGGAAGAGCTTCCCTGCCTATTTCAGTATATGCTTTTTTTGCACAATAGTCAAATAAATTGTTTCATGCGGTTACAAAAATGATATTTTCCATAGATTCCACGACGGCAGAGGGAGAAAATCCGGGAATCCTGCCCCATGGACAGAAAAAAGCCCGGCCTGCTGCCAGACCGGGCGTATGTATGGGGTTATTCAGTGACAGCGGCAACGTTGTCCATCGTTTCGACAACGCGGCATGCCAGGTCGCGGGAGATACGGTGTGCAAAACCGGCCAGCGTCTTGCCGACGCCGATTTCCAGCGCGTTCGTATGTCCGTCCGTCATCATGTTCTGTACAAGGTGCTTCCAGCGGACCGGGGAGACCATGTGGCGCTCCAGATATTCCGGATACTGCGGTACGTCCAGCAGCTCGCCTGTAATATTGGTATACAGCGAGATTTCCGGCGCGTGGAATGTCAGCCCCTCGGCAAAGGTGCGCAGCTGTGCTGCGGCAGGAGCCATCATCGGCGTGTGGAATGCGCCGGAAACTGCCAGCGGCACGGCGCGGCGTGCACCGGCCTCCTTGCAGGCGGCAGCAGCAGCGGTTACCGCTTCGCGCTCGCCGGCGATGACGAGCTGTCCGTCGCAGTTGTAGTTGACCGGCAGGACAATGCCCCCAGTCTGCGTGCAAATCTGCTCGACGGTTGCATCGTCCAGTCCGAGTACGGCAGCCATGCAGCCATCGGTGCTGTCCGCTGCCTGCTGCATCAGCTCGCCGCGGCGCTGTACCAGGCGGATGGCATCCTCCAGCGACAGCACGCCGGATGCTGCCAGAGCGGTATATTCGCCGAGCGAGAAGCCCGCGCAGGCATCAATCTGCACACCGTGCTCGCGCAGGGCCGCGAGCCCTGCCATCGAGCAGGTGAAAATAGCGATCTGGCTGTTGACTGTGCGCGACAGCTCTTCCTTATCACTCTGGAAGCAGAGGTCGGAAACAGAGTATCCGACAATTTCGCTGGCGCAGTCGAAAATTTCACGTGCGGCTGCGCTGTTGTCGTACAGGGACTGTCCCATGCCAGGGTGCTGTGCGCCCTGTCCGGGGAAAAAAGCGGTACAAATCATAGGAAATAACCTCCATACTGAATTCGAAATGTCTGATATTAGATATTTTTCTAAAAAATGATTGACAACTCAACTGCCATAAATTATAATAGGCTTCGATAAGTTTGTCAATCTAAACATTTATCTGGCAAAATAAAATCGGATGGGAGTGATCGCAATCGGCAGCATAATTACGGGAACAGGCAGCTTCCTGCCGGAAACGCGCCTGACCAATCAGATGCTGGAACAGATGGTGGACACATCGGACGAATGGATTGTGCAGCGCACCGGCATCCGCGAGCGGCGCGTTGCCGTGGACATGCAGGCGATCGATGTAGCCCTGCCCGCAGCACAGCGGGCACTGGATGATGCCGGACGAAAGGCGGAGGACATCGACCTGATTATTGCCTGTACGGTGACTCCGGACAGTTTTACGCCGACACTCAGCTGTGCGCTGCAGGATAAGCTGGGCGCAAAGCATGCATTTGCATTTGACCTGTCGGCAGCGTGCTCCGGATTTGTATATGCGACTGATGTTGCGGACAGCTATCTGCGCTGCGGCAAGGCAAAATGCGTGCTCATTGTGTGCGCGGAGGTGCTCAGCCACCTGATCGATTATACCGACCGCACGGTCTGCTGCCTGTTCGGCGACGGCGCAGGCGCGGCAGTATACGAATGGAGCGACACAGAAGACGGTATTTTGGGTACCTATATGCGGTCGGATGGCAAAAACGGCAATGCACTGTTTGCTCCGGCGTTTGCGGCAGAGAACCCGCTCGCCATGCCGCGCGAAAATAAAACAAGCCATTACCTGCACATGGACGGCAAGACCGTATTCCGCTTTACCGCGCGCGCGGTTCCGGATGCGATTGACGGCGTGCTGCAGCAGGCAGGCATGGATATCTCACAGGTGGACTGGATTGTACCGCATCAGGCGAACATGCGCATTCTGGATATGGTCATCCGACGCTACGGTCTGCCGGCCGAGAAGGTGTTCAGCAATCTGGAACATGTAGGCAATACATCGAGCGCATCCGTGCCCATCTGTCTGGATGAGATGCGGCAGCAGGGCCTGCTGAAAAATGGCCAGACCGCAATTTTTGTCGGCTTTGGCGGCGGCCTGACCTATGGCGCCGTACTCATCCGCCTGTAATGAGGAAAGAGGACAATATATGCGTACAAAAATTACTGAGTTATTGAATATCCGCTATCCGGTCTTTCAGGGCGCGATGGCATGGATTGCAGACGGAAAGCTCGCAGCGGCGGTATCCAATGCGGGCGGCCTCGGCATTATCGCAGGCGGCGCGGCGCCGGTTGAGGTGATCCGCAATGAAGTGCGCACCGCAAAATCGCTGACGGACAAGCCGTTTGCACTCAACATCATGCTGCTCAGCCCGACGGCGGATGACATCGCACAGCTCGTCATCGATGAGGGCGTGCCGGTTGTCACGACGGGTGCGGGTTCCCCGGCAAAGTACATGAAGCAGTGGAAGGAAGCCGGTGTCAAGGTCATTCCGGTCATTGCATCCGTGGCATATGCCAAGCGCATGGAGCGCGTCGGCGCGGATGCCGTCATTGCCGAGGGTATGGAGTCCGGCGGACACATCGGTGAAACCACGACGATGGCACTGCTGCCGCAGGTAGTGGATGCCGTAAATATCCCGGTCATTGCCGCGGGCGGCATTGCAGACGGACGCGGACTGGCTGCCGTGCGCATCATGGGCGCAGAGGGCGTTCAGTGCGGCACGATCTTCCTGTCGGCGGAGGAGTGCAGCATCGCGCCGAAATACAAAGACCTGATTTACAAGGCAAGCGATATTTCCACCGTTGTCACCGGCAAGGCATCCGGCCATCCGGTGCGCTCGCTCAAGACACCGCTGTCCCGCAAGCTCACGGAGATGGAAGGACACATC
>CALYTA010000206.1 GCA_945486175.1 uncultured Clostridia bacterium
TCATGCAGCTCGGCCAAAAACTGTACCCGCGAGCAGTTTGCAGGTATGCTGGCCAGTGCGGCAGGTTCTGACCTGAGTACGGAAGAAAACAAAACGACATTCAGCGATGTGACACATGCCTGGTCCATCCGCCAGATCGAATGGGCATATGACAACGGGATTGTCAGCGGCAGAGGAAACGGCAAGTTTGCACCCACTGCGGCGATTACCCGTCAGGAGGTCTGTGTCATGCTGTACAAGTACCAGGCGAATATCCTGAACATTGAGCCGAGACAGGTTGTCGAGGTCGGCGTATATCCTGACGGTGATCAGGTTGCGACCTGGGCAGAGACTGCTGTACAGACGATGCTCATGGAAGGTATCATCTCCGGCAGCGATGACAAGGGAACCGTCAAGCTCCTGCCAAAGGGCAATGCGACACGTGCACAGATCTGCACCATGCTGAGCGCAATGTTTAAGTTTGCAGCACAGAGCTGATATGGAATTTTGAAAACCGTCGGTTTCGACCGACGGTTTTCTCCTGACAAAAAGGTAACAAAATGTTTACAAAACGGTAAAAATCTGTTACAATATTGGAAAGGATTCCCTGTGGGGGACTGGAAAACAACAATGTCAGGAGGTTTCTTTGAATATGCTCAAAAAAATGACAAAGCGGCTGGGGAGTCTGCTTCTGTCGGCAGCACTGATTCTGCCTGCAACGGCAGGCGCGTTTGCAGCGGGGCCGCAGGCACAGATTGGATCGACCCAGTATACCACTCTGTGGGAAGCGCTGGAGGAAGTAAAGGACGGACAAACCATTGAAATCCTGAGCGACATTTCCAACGAAGAACTTACGCTGTTTTGCAGCTGTGAATCATCGTTCAACATCACCATTGACCTGAACGACCACACCATTTATGAATCGACCACGAATTCTCCGGGATTTTCTTATATCGCGGGCGGCGGATCGGTTGCGCCAAAGGTCACCATCCGTGACGGCACAATCCGGTGCACCTCAAAGTCGACAGTCGGCTCGCCATATGCGAGCGGCATCTGGGTCGAATCAATGGATCGTACCTGCCGCCCGGTGCTGGTGCTGGACAACATGACGATTTCATCGGCAAACGATGCGGGTGTCAACTGCATCGACGCACAGCTCAATGTAATGGGTGCGGCAATCAGCGCATATGATGACGCGATTTATGCGCAGGATGCGCCGGTATACATTCAGGCGGGCAATTTTTACACACCGAAGGATGTGAGTAAAAACGGCGCGCTGGTTACCAAAAACAAGGCGACCATTTCCATGACTGCAAAGGACGGCATCATCCGTCCGGCGAACTGGCAGGAGCAGAAGAGCACGCTGGTACGCGCCATCTGGTTTAAGGATGTGCGGACATATGACTGGTTCTATGAAAAGGTCTATGACATGACCCGCCGCGGTCTCATCAGCGGTAAGAACAGCTGGACGTTCGGTTCGCTGGACAGCATTACCCGTGCAGAAGCGGTCACGCTGCTCGCGGCGGCATCCGGGCAGGATGTCAGCAAATATTCCGCAAGCTCGATGTTCTATGATGTCGCGCAGAACTCCTGGTATGACCATTATATCGGCTGGGCTGTAGCGAACGGCGTTGCCAATGGCTATGGCTACGGTGCATTTGGCCCGAACGACACCATTACCCGTGAACAGCTGGCTGTCATGCTGTACAGCTATCAGAATAAGATTATGAACAAGGACGTTGTCGAGAAGGTTACGCCACAGGAAATGCCTGATGCAGACCAGGTATCCGACTGGGCACAGACTGCGATGGATGCCATGATGCGCGAAGGCATTATCAGCGGAGATCTGGGGGACGACGATATTGTCCGCATCAATCCGCAGGCAGAGGCAACCCGCGCGCAGGCAGCCTGCATGCTGTATCAGCTTCTTGAACTCGCATAAAAATAAGAAAGTGCGTTTCCAATCGGAAACGCACTTCTTTTTGCCCTGAAATCTAAAAAATTACGCTTTTTGTTCCCTCATCGCAGAGATGATCTGTGTGCGCACGCGCTCCGGCAGCTCACGCACCTCCTGGCGGCTCATATCTGCCGTCGGAATCGGCTTGTGGATGGTCACACGGACAGATCCCGGATGGATGCGTCCGCGCTCTTCGAGCAGGTGGTAGGTGCCTTCAATCGTGACCGGGACAATCGGAACCTTTGCACTCGTTGCAATGCGGAAGGCACCGCCCTTGAATTCCTTCACCGGGCCGCCCTTGCTGCGCGTACCCTCCGGGAAGATGGTCATGGAATTGCCCGCTTTGACCAGCTTGGTGCTGTCCATCAGCGCACGCACTGCCTGCTTTTCGTCGTCGCGGTCGAGAAAAACACACTGGAGCAGCTTCATCCAGCCGTGGATGCCCGGAATCTTTGCGAGAGACTGCTTTGCCATCAGCGCATGCGGCTTGCCGACCTGTGTCAGCACAACCGGAATGTCGAAGTCACTCTGGTGGTTTGAAACAAAGACGGCGGTCTCGTCCGGGATGTTTTCCTTTCCGACGACTTCCACCTTGCCGCCAGCCAGCCACAGCAGGCGCGATGCCCAGTTGGTCACCATTTTTTCAATGGTGGGCTGAACCTGTGCGCGCTGTCCTTTTTTCACCTTGTGGTTGCAGTACAGCCAGACCGGCGATACAACCGCGAGATACAGGAAGAAATAAATAAACCAGATAATTGTCCGAAGCATTTGATGTCTCCTCTCTTTATGCCTCCGCGGCCTGCCGGACGGCGGCATATTTTTCGCACAGAGCATCCAGCTTCACCGCACAGTTGGCGGGGGAGGTGGATGGCAGGATCTGTGCGGGTATGCCGCACTGCGGCAGGCAGTATTTTTTGTACAGTGCGCCCGCCTTTTGCCCGGTGGCGAAAATTGCCCGGATTGGCGCGGCGCGCAGAATTACATTCATGTCATTGGGCACGGGATTGCGGATGGAAGAATCCGACGCGCCTTCGATTTCACAGCTCGCCAGCACATCCCACAGCGCAATGTGCCGCCGGGTCAGGAAATCCTGCTGTGCCGCGATGTCGCCGACCAGCGGAGGCTCGCCGTACAGTGCGGGGAGCACGCGCCAGAAGCGGTTCTGCGGGTGTGCGTAATAAAATCCCGCTTCACGCGATTTCGGTGAGGGCATGGTACCCAGCACCAGCACCCGCGACTGCGCGTCATACCACGGGCCGAATTCATGTGTCACCAGCATGGTCAGGTCTCCTCAAAAGATGTTTTGTGTTTGAGCACGGATTCCATCGCCGCGAGGTCGCGTTCGCTGACCATGGTCGCCAGCGTGTCACCCGCCTTGAGCCGCATTTTGCCGCGCGGGATCAGCTCATCCGCGCCGCGCGTGACGGATACCACGAGGCATTCAGACGGCAGGCCGAGGTCCTGGATCATGCAGTTGTCCGCCTCGCTGCCCTCCTCAATGACCTTCGCCAAGTCGATGAGAACCGTATAGTAGC
>CALYTA010000207.1 GCA_945486175.1 uncultured Clostridia bacterium
CATAGCATTTCGTGCTGGACAACGGAAATTGCGCATAAAAACAACGGAAAAAGTCGCGGGAAAGCGCACGAAGGGGAGTTTGAACCGCTTCTCACCAAATTTGCGCCTGATACCGCTGCAGAATGCGGACCTACCTGCAAAACTGCCCAAATCGCGCCGGAAAATTCCGCCCCAAACGGTCAAATTTACAGCAATTTTCAACATTCACAAATTATTCACAGAATTTCCCCGGCTTTTCCTTGACATTGCGGAAGACCGGTGGTATCTTGTATTTAGCACTCAGAGAGGTTGAGTGCTAACACTCGAAGCAAGACAGTGCTAAAGCACCCGGAATCATCAGGAGGTGAACACCGTGGAGCTGTCCGCACGAAAGAAACTGATTTTAAAGACAATCATTGGCGATTACATTCGCACGGCAGAGCCGGTTGGCTCCAAGGCGATTGCGAGCCGTCCCGAGCTTGGTTTTTCTTCCGCTACCATCCGCAATGAGATGAGCGAGCTGGAGGAAATGGGCTATCTGGAAAAGCCGCACACCTCAGCCGGACGCATTCCATCGCCCGCAGGCTACCGCCTGTATGTCGATGAGCTGATGGGTCAGCCAAACCTGACCGCCGCCGACGTCGACCGCATCAATTCGGTCATGAAGCTCAAGGTCAAGGAGCTCGATCGCATGGTGTCGGAAGCCGGCAAGCTGATCTCCAACCTGACCGATTATACGACGCTTGCCGTCACCCCGGTGATGCAGCGCGTCACCATCCGGAAATTCCAGATCATTTCGGTCAGCCCGGTGGATTTCGTCATCGTCGCCGTCACAGACAGCGGCGTGGTGAAAAACAAGATGCTGCGCACCTCCACGCCGGTGACAACGGATGAAGCCGAGCTGCTCACCTATGTGCTCAACCAGACATTGACCGGCATCCCGGTTGATGCCATCACACCGGAACGGTTCGACATTGTCCGCCGCGCCGCAGGCGTCACCGCACTGCTGACACTGGTTGCGGAATTCCTCGATGAGTTCATTGAGGAGATGAGCGAGCAGAAGGTCTTTTTGCAGGGCGCATCCAAGCTGCTGGCGTATCCGGAGTACAAGGATGTGCACAAGGCACAGGAGCTGCTGGATTACATTTCCGATGAAAGCAACATGCCCGCCCTGCGGACATTTACCCGCGACATCGACGGCGTGCGCATCACCATCGGGCCGGAAAACGGCACGGGACCGATGCAGAACGCGAGCATGGTCTATGCGACCTACAACATCGGCTCCGTTGGACGCGGCCTGATCGGTATCGTCGGCCCGACCCGCATGGATTACGCGAAGCTGTCCGCACGGCTGGCGCTGTTTTCCAAAGGGCTGAACCGCCTGATTGCCGAGACCTTTTTCGATGAAGACTAGCATTCAGTTGCATAGCATATGATTACCCCGCCGCGGCGTTGCGGCGATGGAGGAGGAACGACCACAAATGGAAACCAAAGACAGCGTAGAGCAGGAAACCGTTCAGCAGGAAGCGGAAACCGCAGCTGCTGAGCAGGCGGAAAAGGCTGCTGAAGCTGCTGAGGCGGAACAGGCTGAAAAAAAGGAGCTGACCGCTGAGGAAAAGCTGCAAAAGCAGTTTGATGAGCTGAACGACCGCTATATGCGCATGGCTGCCGAATATGACAACTTCCGCAAGCGCGTTGTAAAGGAACGCGATATGATCCGCTCGGAGGCAACCGGAAAGGCCCTCACCGCCATCCTTCCGATTTATGACAATCTGGAACGTGCGCTGGCGCAGGAAACCGCCGATACCGAATATAAAAAGGGCGTCGAAATGACAGCACGGCAGTTTGAATCCGCGCTCGAATCGCTCGGCGTCGAAATCATCACCGCAGAGCCCGGCTCTGCCTTTGATCCGACCGTACACAACGCGGTCATGCATATCGAAGACGAAGACCTCGGAGAGAACAGCATCGTGGAATGCTTCCAGAAGGGCTTCCGTCACGGCGATAAGATCATCCGCACTGCGATGGTCAAGGTCGCAAACTAAAATTCTTTGTAAAACAACATCTTTTCTAAATAGGAGGAACTTATCATGGGCAAGATTATCGGCATTGACTTAGGTACTACAAACTCTTGTGTTGCTGTCATGGAAGGCGGCGAAGCTGTCGTCATCCCGAACAGCGAAGGTGCAAGAACCACTCCGTCTGTCGTAGCATTCAATAAGCAGGGCGAGCGCATCGTCGGCCAGACCGCAAAGAATCAGGCCGTCACCAATGCGGACCGCACCATCATTTCCATCAAGCGCCACATGGGCTCGGATTACCGTGTTGCCATCGACGACAAGAAATATTCCCCGCAGGAAGTTTCCGCAATGATTCTGCAGAAGCTGAAGGCGGATGCGGAAGCCTACATCGGCTCTCCGGTTACCGAGGCGGTCATCACCGTTCCGGCATACTTCACTGACGCACAGCGCCAGGCAACCAAGGACGCAGGCAGAATCGCAGGCCTCGACGTCAAGCGCATCATCAACGAGCCGACCGCAGCTGCACTGGCTTACGGTGTAGATAAGGAATCCGAGCAGAAGATCATGGTCTATGACCTCGGCGGCGGTACGTTCGATGTTTCCATTCTGGAAATCGGCGACGGCGTTCTGGAAGTTCTGGCAACCGCAGGCAACAACCACCTCGGCGGCGATGACTTCGACCAGCGCATCATTGACTGGATGGCTTCTGAATTCCAGAAGTCCAGCGGCATCGACCTGCGCGGCGACAAGATGGCAATGCAGCGCCTGAAGGAAGCTGCGGAGAAGGCAAAGATCGAGCTGTCCGGCGTTGCAACCACCACCATTTCCCAGCCGTATATCACCGCGGACGCAACCGGCCCGAAGCATCTGGAGCTGACGCTGTCCCGCGCAAAGTTCAATGAACTGACCCACGACCTCGTAGAGGCTACCATGGGCCCGGTCAATCAGGCAATGAGCGACGCAGGCCTGTCTGCCGGCGACCTGTCCAAGATCCTGCTGGTCGGCGGTTCCACCCGTATCCCGGCTGTTCAGGAAGCTGTTAAGAAGATCACCGGCAAGGATGCATTCAAGGGCATCAACCCGGATGAATGTGTCGCAGTTGGCGCAGCGATCCAGGGCGGCGTACTCGGCGGCGACGTCAAGGATGTCCTGCTGCTGGATGTCACCCCGCTGTCCCTCGGCATTGAGACCCTCGGCGGCGTATGCACCAAGCTGATCGACCGCAATACCACCATCCCGACCAAGAAGAGCCAGATCTTCTCCACTGCAGCAGACAACCAGCCGTCGGTTGAGATTCATGTCCTGCAGGGCGAGCGTGAGATGGCAGCAGATAACAAGACCCTCGGCCGCTTCAACCTGGATGGCATTGCTCCGGCACGCCGCGGCGTTCCGCAGATCGAGGTTACGTTCGACATCGACGCAAACGGCATCGTGAACGTGTCCGCAAAGGATCTGGGCACCGGCAAGG